>JBEIEI010000101.1:0-10203 GCA_040382975.1 Flavobacteriales bacterium | reverse complement strand
GCCTTTAGATTTTAATTACACTGTTTTTTTAGCAGAAAACAAGATCAAGCCAGAAAGTCACAACGTTTTTATTCAATATACCGGTACAACTAAAGCAGAGGTTGTTTAAGTTTTTATTCAACCCTTAAAAGTGGGTTAAGGGAAATCCGTTTACATCAATCGAGAAGAAAAATTAATCCCCCTAACCCCCTTTAAAAAGGGGGAATAGAGGGTTTTCTTTTTTAACGCGGTTGGTTATTTGAATCGCTATGGCTTGTGATGTTGGTTGTATTTTCACAAGAACTATGCTTATACATGCCGTGGTGACCGCAATGACGCGGACCAAAAACAGCAAATAAACTTCCTGCAGTTAAAGCCGTGCTGGCTATGAATACGGTTATTTTTGTTCCTCTTTTCATATTATAAAATTAAAGTGATTAACTATTAGTTGTTTTGTTTTCGTTAGTTGTTGTTTCGTGTTTCGAACTCCGCCCGCAACAATTACCACCCCAGCGATTTGCATTGTCTTTCATAAACGCAGCGCGATCTTCTTCGCTCATGTTTTGAAATTTTTGTGCGTAGGCATAACGCATATGCATATGCCGTCTTCCACCGCCCATTAAACGGAATATAGTTTTAATAAGCATAAAAAAGATAAGCACTTTAATAATTATAAAGGGCATCATAAATAATACTACTCCGGCTAAAACGCCTGCAAGCACTGTTTTTAAAATTTGTTTTGTCATTTTGTTTTTTTATTAAATGGTTTAATTTTTTTAGCTTTTTAATTGCGCAATAATTAGCCTTGTTTAATATAGTAGACGAAATACATTTTGTTTTACTTTAAAATTTTCGAAATATTTTATTAAACATAGATGGCGTTGATAGGTTAGGTGGTCGCTGATTTTAAAATCTGCTAACCCTTCGGCGATAGCTCGCGTAGTATTTTGGCCTTATAAAATTAAACGTAAAAATCTTTGGGGCTTTAAATGCGGGCATAAAAAAGTCTTCCATAAATCGGCGTCAAAAAGTTTTGGGTAGACTTTTTATGTTGCTTGTGTGGAGAAGCCATGTTGTTTGAGGGCACACAACATTTATCTTTGGCCCGAGTTTATGGCTTCAGCTTAAAGCCACATAGATTTTAGTTTAATTTTATGGAGCCTTGACTTTTGCCAACTTTTTGTCAAGAAAAAGTTGGATAAAAATTTTAAAATAATTTTTGAACTTCATTTTGCTAAATGCAAAATCCCCCCCCCCGCCCTTCGGGCACCTCCCCTAAAGGAGGACACTGTGTTTGCTAAAGAACCTGGAGTTATTTTTGTCCGCAACGGTTTCTCCATTCCGATTTAAATTTTTCTCTATCTTCTTCGCTCATGTTCATTATCTTTTCTTTCCATTGTTGTTTGCCTTTAAAACCTTGTCCGCCATAGCCGCCGCGACCTTTAAAGCCGCCAAATAATATTCTGCTTAATATTAAAAGGCCGGCCGCTTGTATAAATGTTACCTTACCAATGGCCGGAATTACTTCCGGTAAAATGGCGTTCCACAAAAACATTACAGCATAGCCTGCCGCAAATATAAATGCCAGCGCAAAAAGTGGATATAAAATAAATTTTCCTTTGTTTTTAAATTGTGGATTCATGGTATTAAATTTTAATAGTTTAAAAAATCTTTATATAAGTTGTTTAATTTTTCTCTTAAATATTTTACGGCATAGCCTTTACGAGAAATAATTGTTTTAACGCTTTCACCTGTTTTATCCGCAATTTCTTGTAGCCCAATTCCTTCTAATTCGTTTTGAACAAACACATCGCGTTGTTTTTCGGGCAATTCTTCTAATGAGCGCATGAGCTCTTCCCAAAACAATTTTTTAAAATAGGTGTCTTCAGGCGTTTGAGTTTCGGCTAATAAAATTTCTTTAAAATTTATTTCTCCGCTCTCGCTTTCAAACGTATAATCCTCCAAACGCTCTGGTTTCTTTTTTCTGAAACGATCGGTTATTTTGTTTTTAGCCACTTGATACAACCAGCCGCTTACGCTTTCTATGGCCTCTATTTCTTCCAAATTACTAAACTGATACCAAACGTCTTGTAAAATATCTTCTGCATCCTCGTCTGTTCTTACTTTACCCCGAATAAAACCAAGTAATTGCTGGCCATATTGACCAACTGTTTGGATTATATTTTGTTTTTTTTCGGTCATTATTAATTCAACGTCGTCTTGCATTAATAGTGTAGACGAATGAGCTTTGATTTTACTTTAAAAAAATTAAATTCCCAATTCTTTGGCGTGAGCCGATGATTTTTGAGGGTTCCAAGCGTCTTTATAAGAACGTTTAAAGAAGAATTCCTGTATATAGGCTACGGTTCTCACAATCCTCAGGTAAAAACCAAAATAAATCACCATACAAGGTAAATATGGAATAAAATAAATCACCGGTGCGTTTTTTCTGTTACGAAACAACGAGAAAATAATAAACTTTAAAAAGTTGTTTGCGGTATAAAGCAAAATATTGAATGGAAAAATAAATTTAAGTAAGGATGTGTAATTAATTGCCATGTCAAATAAATAGACCCACCATTTAATGTTTAGCAATAGATTATAGGTAATGTTTTCGGCGCTTGAAATAAAGTTTGAAAAACTAAACGTTTCGTTAGGGTAAAACACATCGCGGTGTTTTCTTACCCTAAAGCGAATAATGGATTTATCCCAGCGTAAACGTTGTTTAACTAATTTTTTAAAACTGTTTGGCACACTGGTTTGACAAATAGCCTCAGGCTCAAAAACTATTCGGTATTTTAATTTGCGCAATTTAACCGTAATGTCCCCATCTAATCCCGGACCAATATCCCAACCGCCAACCCTGTCGAGCGCTTCGCGCGTAAAAGCGCCAAACGCTCCCGAAACAACACGGTAAATACCAAGCGCACTTGAGGTTATTCTTCCTGCCGAAATGGTGTCGGAGTATTCTATTGCCTGCAATGTGGTGCAAAGATTTTCGCGGTAATTTCTTACTAATATATTTCCACCAACAGCACCAACGTTATCGTTTAAATAAAACGGAATAATAATTTTTTCTATGGCATCATTATCATAACTGCAATCGGCATCCAAGTGCACAATAATTTTCCCTTTAGAAAAGCGGTAACCTAAATTTGCGGCAGAGGCCTTTCCGCCTCTAACCTCGTTGCGAAGGAAGAGATCTATGAATCCGTTTTTTTGTAAACTCTTACAGATCCTTTCGGTGTCATCATCAGAGCCGTCATCAATAACAATGAGTTCAAAATTTGAATAGGTTTGTTCTTTAAGGGAGTTTGCCAGTTTGTAAATATGCGGCCCTTCGTTTTTCCCCGGTACAATAATAGAAACCAAGGGCCGTTCAATAAACAATCTTTTTCGTGCGTTAGAGTATAGAATTTTTCTGGCAGGCTCTCTTAACTTCCAAACAACAATAACAGCTAATTCGAGCACAAAAAAACGCGCAAACTCAAAATAAACAAAAAACCAAAAGATCCTTAATAATTTTAACGGACCAACCGTTGAAATATAATTTAAAAAGCCATCAAACGCGTCTATCATCCTTTTTCAACGATTTCTTTTATTAGCACATATAGCTGTTTATCGAACGATTGCTCTTTACTTAGTTGTACTGTTTGCGTAAAAACGTTTAATGCAAATCCTTCAAAATTATTGTAAACTAATTCTTCTAATTTATCTGTTATTTTCATTACCCTTAGTTGGGCGTCATTTAGGCTCAAGTCGTTAATGCAAACGCTTAAAATTGACGGGTTGTTTATACAAATAAAATCAGCAGGGGTGATCCCGTCTCTAACAACGTTTACAAACTCTGCTAGCAATTCGCGTTCTTTTGATTTTCCTATTTTTCTGTATAGATCAAAAATATTTTCTATATAAATAATAACAATATTTGCGCTTAGCGTTGGGTTGGTTTTAATTCTCTCTTGCTCGTAATGCATCATTGTTGCAAAAGTTTTTAAATTAACCGTTCCAAATATTTCGTCGCTTAAAGCAAAGTCTGATGCAGAAATTCCTCCTACAGCAGCGGTTCTTCCTTTTTTGGTTAGTTTATAAACATTTATGTTTTTTGAAAGTAAAAACTGTACATCGGTATCCGTTTTACAGTGTGCACATTTTGCTTTAACCAAATAATCCTGAAAGACCTCGTTACAGTTTTGGCAATGGTTAATAATTGAGGGTTTGTCGTAATCTACACCAATATGCCTAAGGTTTTTAGAACACTTCGGACAGTTTAAAACGGTATCAACGTTGTTTTTAAAATCACTTATTGCGCCAATATATCCGCAAGGAAAATGATGAACAAGGTCTTCTGAACGCATGTTGGCAGAATCACAATTCGGACAAATCTCTCTGTATGACAAGTGACCATTTTTACAGTTACTGCACAAATAAACACGGTCTAAAAAATCCGGCCAGATGAAATTTTCTTTCTCAGCCCACTCTAATAGCTCCAATATTTTTGCCTCTTCAAAAGTTTCAAAGTTGACAGAAATTGTTGGGTAACAATAGCCAATAGAGGAATTAATGTCAGGGAGTGGTGTAAACGTATTTGTCTCACGCGTAAACATATAGTTTAAAACCTTTTTAAATAATTGTATCTCAAAAGAGTTAGAGTTAGAGCTTTCGAGTTGCGCCGTTTTAATACTAATTTGGTTAATGTCGTTTATCGTTTCGGGGATTTGATCGAATGAAATGATCGTACCATCCACTAATTCTTTTAATAACGGATCGTTATTTGTTTTGGTGTTAATTAAAAAAATGGGTTTTAAATAAAATTCAACATTAGAATGACTTCTAAATTTTTTTAAAATAATTCGTGCAAATTCTACATCGCGCGCATCTAAAATGATGGCATCATATTTATTTAGCGTATCTATTTTAAGCGTACTAAAACTTTCTAAATAATAAAATGATTTATTAAAAAAGCTTAATACATTGTCATTGAACTCGAATTTACTTTTTATTGCCGTGGTTTCCATTGCCGGATAATTATAGTTTTGTTTTAGAAATATCTACACTCATTTTGTAGAACGTTTTCCATTTTTTTATTTCTAAAGAATCAACAGGGTATATGTCTGCTGCAATACTTCTTGTGGTTGGTTCGTATTTTTTTTGAAACTCCTCGGGCAACACATAAGTAGCAATATAAAATCGTTTTAAAACACCTTGGCTAATTGTTCCGTCAGGAAACTCGATCGTAAACAGATCTCCTTCTTTAAAATAGCTAAGATCTTCTTGTTCAAAATAGGCTTTAATGTATGCCGGCTCTGCCTCGTGAAGAGCCATGATCTCTTCGCTTTTTAAAGCTGTTTCGTAGCCGTGCACAAATATACGTGTGGCAATTCCATTCATCGGCGATTTAAAATACTTTGGTTCGGTAAGTAACTCTTCACTAAACGCTAATTTATTTACCGTTTGGTTTATGTTGTTTCCTCCCGATCTAGATCTTACGTTTAGGCCATTAGAACCACGTTTAGTTTTTGTTGGACCTAATGTTCTCATTAGCTCGGCAAGCTCTTTGTTTTCTTTAGCTAGTTTTTTATTTTCTGTATTAAGCGAACTAATTTCGTTTTGAATGAATTCTAATCTTGATTTTGGCAACACATCTAAAATTACTTCGTTAGAAATTCGCTTAATTTCTTTTTTTTGTGCCGATATTGAAATGTCGTTTTCTGAAATATCTATATTGTTAAGTGCGATCTTTTTCTTTAATGCATAAATTTCTTTTACCCACCAATCATCTCTCGAACCGCCAACAATGCTGCCAATACTGATAGATTGAGCCGAAGAGTTGGTGCCAATATCATCATCTCTATCCAAAGCATACGAGAAAAGCGTATCGTTTTGTTTTATTCTGTCTCCTTCTTTAACATAAAACTCTATTATTCTAGAATCATCTGTAAGTCTTATTCTGGTGCTTTCAATAATTACGTGACCATAGGCATGAATATACATGTATTTTGTAACAAGATAATATAAAAGAAAAACAAGAAAAGAGGAAAGTAATCCCAGGTATAATATTTTATCCCAGTTACGTTGTTTTTTTATTTTCTGTTCATTAACAACTCGTATTAATGCTTTATTCCTTTGAAAGTTTACACTTTTCATTTTTTACTTTTCTTCCTTCACGTTAATACTTGTGTTATCAAATTTGATTAGATCGTCCAGATCGTGATAGGCCGTTTTTTCAAAGCCTAATTTTTTAAATAATTGATCCATTTCGGTTCTGTTTTCAAAATCTTTTGTTCTTAAAGCCAAAACGCATTTTGATTTTAAGATCGTTTTTTCTTCAGCACTTTTGTTGATTATAAAATCAGCAGAAACGTTTTCGTAAGCCATTAAGTAAACGTTGTTACATAGTTTATTTAAGTCCTCCAAAACATTTTCGGGATACGAAAGTGGGATTGAGACAGAAAGTTCCAGCTTATTATCATCTGTAAATTTTTTTGCCTGTTTTATAATTGTAATGTAGTTTTCAAAAAAAGCTAGCTTGTTTTCTTTGAATCCGTTTAAAGTGTGTGGTTCAAGGTCAAGGTGGATACCTTTTACAAAAGACAACTTAATGTTACTCTTTAAACTATCTAGGTAGCCAACCAAACCGGTGTTTAATAATTTATTACTGCCTAGCATAAGGTGAATTGATGAAGCGTAGTTTTTAGAAATAAAGTCAGAAACCTGCTGTAAATAAATTTTGTTGGTATTATAAGAAATTAAAATTGGATTAAAATCGTTTACCTTGCAATATTCGTTAATAACAGTTTCAGAGTTGTTCTTAAACGCATCGCTCCAAACATAAACTGCTTTAAACGGAGGGTTTGACGAAGTGATGTTAAGGTTACTTAAATTTAATGGCTTTGTGTATTGCGATGTGTTTACCGATGGGAGTTTTGTTTTAAGCGTTAATAAGATCTTATACATATCTTGTTTCAAGTCAAGCAACTCAATTGAGTTGCTCCAAAAATCGTCTAGAATAAACAGTGCCGTGTTTGGATTAAACTCAATATCGTTTAAGTTGTTTTTTGCTCTTTCGGTTCTTAGCAACTCTAAAAACACTAAGCGTTTATGATAAAGGTTTTTAAACTGTTTTAATTTATATTGGTATTCATAATAATAGTTTAAAAGGTTAATTTGAAGGTCTTCTTGAGCAGATGTCTCTTTTTGGTTTGCGAGCTGATTTTGAATTAAATAATATTCTTTTTTTTCTTTTTGGTTAAACGCGAGCGGAACAGATAAGTTAAGCCCTAAAGACATAAACGTTCGGTTTGGAGAGGTATTGTTGTATACATCATAATAACTATAGCGGGCATAAGTACTTAAACTTACATCATTAATATAGGAAGATTTTATTTTAGCAATTTCCGCACCCGAATCTGCGGTTGTGTCTATGATCTCTAAATTCGCGCTTTTAAAAAGGCTGTCAAGTTCAATTTCAAGAATAGGCAGATCAAATTCAAAATTTGATTTGTCTTTTATTTGAGCATCGTTATAGTTTTTGTATAGGTTATATTGGGCATTAATATCTGTTGTGTTTTGTATAGCCTTTAAATAATCATCTTTAGTTATGTGTTTGATAGACCACAACTTTTCTACTGTAATAGTTTGTTCGTTGTTTAGCTTTTTACGACTATCTAAAATTTCTATTTTCTTTTTATTAAAGTGACGAAGGATTTGCTCGGTTTGTTTTGTTTGTATGGCATTTACGCTCGCGATGGCCTGTTTTTTTTCGAGCGCTTCGTATTCTAATTTTAATATTTTGTTTTTCGTTTTGTTCTCATAAAAACCGTTTTTCAAAATATCCCATTCTAATCCTGTAACGGCTCTGCGCTTAAAAACAATAATGTTTTCGGGGTCAGCCACAGGCGAATTAAAGTTTTCTTGGTAATTGAGTGTAAATTTTAACCCAACGTCTTTTTTGTTTATTTGTTGCTGCGTTGTGTTATAACGTAGTTGTAATTCTTTTTGATTTTGTTTGTTGGTGTTTTTGCTAAGGATAAAGGGATCAGACTTTAGGCTTAAAGTTGAATCTACAATATAAGTATCAAATAGTTTCGTATTATTTGTTTCCCACAAAAGGGTTAAAGATTTAATATAACCAGAGATGATGTCGTTGTTTCTGTTTTCTTGAGATATAGCAAAAAAAGTTGCTGCAAAAAATAGCGCAAAACAAAAAACAACCTTTTTATAAAGAAAATTCGACGAAAACATATATTGTTTTAAACAGGCGTTAAAGATAGCTTTTTTTCTAACACATTATTAATCAAAAAATTATATAGTAGAAGTTTTTACCCTAAACGCTTAAAATATTTTTCGTCGAATTTTTAATCAAAATGTTTTTGAATTAAATGTTGATTTATTAAGAACGATAAAAAAAGATAAATCATGGTTTTTTAAACAAAAAATCTAATTTTACATAAAATAAAAAAAATGGCAAATGTTTTCGAATTTAATGGTTATAAGCCAGTAATAGACCGTAGTGCATTCATACACCCAAACGCAACAGTTACAGGAAATGTAATTATTGGCAAAAACGTATATGTTGGTCCTGGAGCGGCTATTAGAGGAGATTGGGGTCAGATCATTATTGAGGACGGTTGTAATGTTCAGGAAAACTGCACCATTCATATGTTTCCCGGCACAACGGTTTTATTAAAAGAGTCGGCACATATTGGCCACGGCGCCATTATTCATGGTGCAACCATTGGCAAAAACGTTTTAGTTGGAATGAACAGTGTAATAATGGATAACGTTGATATTGGTGATGAGTGCGTGATAGGCGCCTTGTCTTTTGTTGCAGCTGATACAATTATTGAAAAAAGAAAAGTTGTAGTTGGAAATCCTGCTAAAATAATTAAAGACGTAACCGACGATATGATAGCCTGGAAAACAAAGGGAACAAAACTATATCAACAACTCCCGGCCGATTGCTATAGCTCTCTAAAGCCTTGCGAGCCATTAAGGAGAGTTCCGGCATTTAGACCACAACAACAAGATGAATATAAAACTTGGCAAAAAGAAAAAACAAAAAAATAAAAAGATCGTTTATTCTTAATTAGTGGGTTAAATTTTTATAAATTTTCGGAACGAAAAATCACACAATTAAAGGCTTTTTTTCTTTTAAAATCCATATTTTTTGCGTTAATTTAAAGTTCTAACTATGTTATTTTATGGCTAAAACTAAATCAATATTAAACGCAAATTCTACAAAGTTTTTATATCAATATTTAAATAATTCTTCTCCAACGGGATTTGAGAGTAGCGGGCAAAAGATCTGGTTAAATTATATTAAACCATACATTGATGATTATTTTGTTGATACCTACGGCACAGTGGTTGGTGTAATTAACCCTAAGGCTGAATACAAAGTGGTTATTGAAGCACATGCCGATGAAATAAGTTGGTTTGTGCATTATATTACAAAAGAAGGTTTTGTTTATTTACGCCGAAATGGCGGTAGCGATCACCAAATTGCTCCATCAAAACGCGTAAACATTTATACCGAAAAAGGAATTGTAAAAGCCGTTTTTGGATGGCCTGCAATTCACGTGCGCGATGCGGCTAAAGAAGAAACCCCTACTTTAAAAAATATTTTTTTAGATCTTGGCTGCAAATCAGATAAAGAGGTTGAGGCGCTTGGTGTTCACGTTGGCTGTGTGATCACGTATGAAGACGAATTAATGGAATTAAACGACCGTTATTATGTTGGAAGAGCACTTGATAATAGGATCGGCGGCTTTATGATAGCAGAAGTTGCTCGATTATTAAAGGAGCATAAAGATAAATTACCATTTGGATTATATATAGTTAATTCTGTTCAGGAAGAAGTTGGTTTGAATGGAGCAACCATGATCGCTCGAAAAATAAACCCTAATGTTGCCATTGTTACAGATGTTTGTCATGATACACAAACCCCAATGATGAGTAAAATTGCAAGCGGAGACTTGGCTTGCGGTAAAGGACCGGTGGTAAGTTATGGGCCTGCGGTGCAAAATAATTTATTAAAATTAATTATTGATGCGGCAAAGAAAAATAAAATTGAGTTTCAACGTCAGGCCGCATCGCGAGTTACCGGAACAGATACAGATGCGTTTGCTTTTGCAACAGATGGTATCGCCTCTGCGTTGATCTCTTTGCCGTTACGCTATATGCATACAACTGTTGAGAGTGTTCATAAGCAGGATGTTGAAG
>JBEIEI010000100.1:0-10266 GCA_040382975.1 Flavobacteriales bacterium | reverse complement strand
GGCTATTCCGGTCAACGCTGCGGCGCAAATGGAACATAACTAGCTTATACCCGCTATAAAATGGCGGGTATAATACCCAAATCGGGTAGATAGCCGCCATAAAATGGCTTGTATGCTTTTGTAAATATAATTCATTTTAACTTCTTTTTAGCCGATTGCCCTAATTCTAAATAGTTTTCATTCGAAACCACTTTTTTGCCCGTTTTTTCTTCTAATTCCTTTCGAGCGTTACCGGCAACATTACCACCTTGTTTGGCAACTTTTTTGTTTTCAATAAAACCTTTTGGTTGTTTTGTTTGCACAATGGCTTGTGTCGAAGCCTCTCCAAGCATAGAAAAAATGAGCTCAAGGTCACTCATATGATCCCGTAAATTCTGATTTTTTAAACCCTTTATGTTTTTATGATCTTTTGGTGTTAAGCCAAAAGTGGCCTTCGAAATTTCGGCAGTTAAAATAGCATATTCTACATTTTCTTTTACACCACTTTTTTTCCACGAATCTGTTAATTCTTCTCTTATCGCAATGCTTCGCATGCGTTTCTCTATCCAGTCCTCCGAATAGCCTTTTAATTTGTATAGTTCTCGGGTTCGTTTGGTTGCTAATTCCGGATTTTCAATTTCATCTAATCTATCAGAACCAACTTGCGCCAGCCATTCTTTAAATGGCTCTGCTTTAGCAGAAGGGATAGATTGAATAATTCGTAATAATCCTTTTTTATCAGAGGCTTGAACTTTTCTCATTTTACCATCAGCTGCCTGCATTTCAACTAGGGGACAAATTGTCCCCCAGTTGCTATTTAAAGCAACATCTCGCTTTTTCATTTTTTTAATATAGTCCTTAGCATTAGGGGTTTCTGTAAGAACTTCTATAACGTCCTGGACAGAAAAAAACCATTTTTTCTCTTCTTCGTTCCAAACCGAACGTATTTTTTTGCTTTCAAATAATTTAATATTACTCATTGTTTAAATGTATAAATTTTTTAGTGGTTTTATAAATAATCAAAGGGCGAAACTATTTTTTGGATGTTTTTAGTACTTACGTGAGTATATATTTCTGTGGTTTTACTGCTGCTATGGCCTAAAATTTCTTGTATATACCTTAGATCGGTCCCGTTCTCTAATAAATGGGTGGCATAACTATGGCGCAGCCAATGTAAACTCACAGGTTTTGATATGTTTACTTTTTCAAGTGATTGTTTTAATACGTTTTGTAAACTTCTTTCGTCATAAGGTTCGCCTTTATTTTGTCCCTCAAATAAGTAGGTTTGAGGCTTACAGGCTTTATAATAATCGCGAAGTAGTTCAATTATCTTATGGCTTAGCGGGGCAATTCTATCTTTACGGCCTTTTGATTGTTTTATGATTAATACACCACGTTTACTATCTACATGTTCTTGTTTTAATTTTAAAAGTTCGCCACATCTTAAACCGCAACTGTAAATTAAACTTAACATGGCTTTATGTTTTATATTATTGTGAGCATTTAAAATTAATTTCACCTCTTCTTTGCTTAGCACATTTGGTAAGGTTTTTGCACGTTTAGGTCTATGTAACAATTCAGGATCAAGGTTTTTTAATTCAATTTTTTTGAAAAACAGTTTTACAGCATTTACTATTTGGTTTTGAAATGAAGCAGATAGCTTGTTTGCTAAGATATAGTCATTGTTAAATTTAATTACATCGTTGTTGTTTATTTCTGCAATAGCCTTATTGGCATAAAAACGTAAAAAAGTTTTAAGCGCATCTGCATACGTTTTTATGGTATTATCGCTATAACGTTTAGAGCGTAACCATTTTTTTAAATTCCTCTAATTTTTTTTCGCCTTCTTCAGATAGTTCCTGTAATAAATTAACCGGCTTTAGTTCAACTTGATGTGTTTTTAAGGAAGATGAAGGGTGAGATGCATTTGTTTTTTCTAAGATCGCCTCCTGTTCAAATGCACTGTAATCTAAAAATGCAGAGCCTCTAACCAATTTAAAAATTTCTTGTTTAATATCCTTACTAAAAGAAAAATACCAACATTTCATCGTTTGACTCCAACGTAACGATTTATTATTTCTCAATAGCTGCAACAAGTTTTCGTTTTTTTCAAAATGAAGCTGAACAACTTTTAAATTATTGTGCTGGGCTGTTTTTATTGAAAGGGTAGGTAAATTCATATAACTAAATTACTATAGAAGTAAGCAGGATGTAGCTACAATTTATAGTAAAGTGTAAAATTCCTTTTTTAGAATTGGTTTAAAAAAAAATCCCTCTCTTTTGGAGAAGGATCTTTTTTGAAATTGTATTTAATGCTATAAAGGAATGTTACCGTGTTTTTTCTTTGGTAAATTGTCTACTTTATTCTCTAACATTTTAAAGGCCTTAATTAATTTTATACGAGTGTCTTCAGGTTTAATTACTTCATCAACAAATCCTCTTTCTGCTGCTCTGTATGGATTAGCAAACATGGTTTTATATTCTGTTTCTTTTTCAAGCCACTTAGCATCTTTATCTTTTGCAGCTGCAATTTCTCCTTTAAAAATAATTTCGGCAGCACCTTTAGCACCCATTACCGCTATCTCTGCACTTGGCCAAGCGTAATTCATATCGGCACCAATGTGTTTGCTGTTCATTACATCATATGCACCACCGTAAGCTTTACGTGTAATTACCGTAATCCTCGGAACCGTTGCCTCACTAAACGCGTATAATAATTTTGCACCGTTTGTAATTATGGCATTCCACTCCTGATCGGTACCCGGTAAAAAGCCCGGTACATCTTCAAACACCAATAATGGAATATTAAAGCTATCGCAAAAACGCACAAAACGTGCTGCTTTGGTACTTGAGTGAATGTCTAACACACCCGCTAATACTGCAGGCTGGTTAGCCACAATACCTATGCTTCTGCCGCCAAGACGAGCAAAACCAACTACAATGTTCTCTGCAAATAATTTATGTACTTCAAAAAAAGTATCGGTATCAATTACATTTTCAATTACTTCTCTAATATCATAAGGCTGGTTAGCATTATCAGGAATTATTGAATTTAAATCCGGACGAGATTCATTACCCATTTCGTAGGGTAGAGAAGGAGCGTCTTCTTCGCAATTTTGTGGTACGTAACTTAATAATTGTTTTAAGTTATTAATAGCCTCCACCTCATTAGCACAAGCAAAATGGGTAACTCCGCTTTTGCTGGCGTGAGTAATGGCTCCGCCTAATTCTTCACTCGTTACTTCTTCGTGTGTTACGGTTTTTACCACGTTAGGGCCTGTAACAAACATGTAACTGGTGTTTTCTACCATTAAAATAAAATCGGTAATAGCAGGACTGTAAACCGCGCCACCGGCGCATGGACCCATAATAGCACTTAATTGCGGAATAACACCACTACTGCGCACATTACGGTAAAAAATATCTGCATACCCTCCTAAAGATACCACGCCTTCTTGAATACGTGCGCCACCGCTATCGTTCAAGCCAATTAATGGTGCGCCGTTTTTCATAGCAAGATCCATGATCTTACAAATTTTTTCGGCGTGGGTTTCACTTAAACTTCCTCCAAAAACCGTAAAATCCTGAGAGAATACATAGGTTAAACGCCCGTTAACATTACCATATCCGGTAACAACACCGTCTCCTAAATATTTTTCTTTATCTAAACCAAAATCGTTACTGCGATGTTGCACAAACATCCCTATCTCTTCAAAAGTTCCTTCATCCATTAAAAAATGAATACGCTCACGAGCAGTTAGTTTTCCTTTTTTGTGTTGTGCGTCTATACGTTTTTGTCCGCCGCCCAAAAGAGCTTCGGCTTTTTTATCTTCTAAAAGTTGTATTTTATCTTGCATAAATCCAGTTGAATTTTCAATGTTATAATGGTGTTAAATATACTAATTATGACCAATTTTAAAAGGCTAAGTTATGGGTAATTTTAATGGTTTAATCTGTATACGATACCTTCACGTTATAGTCGGCACCGCCACCGCCTTTTCTGCCACCGGTTTTGCGCCAGGTAGAAAATGCTTTTACTTTAAAGAAGGAGGGTGTATTTACCGAACCGCTGTAACAGAATTTGGTTATTTCCATTTCGTCCATTAAGCACTCTAAACTAATGTAAAAATCCTTTGAGGTTTGTATGTTGTAATGCTTTATAGGCAAATTAAATTCGCCTTGTTTAATACCCACTTTAAAAATAATGGCCTTTCTTAAAATACTTTGCCCAACCCAGTCTTCACCCATCCATTCGGGGCTGTTAGGGGGAGGAGAAATACGTTCGTAAAAGTTTAACCGAAATAATAATGAGTCTTGATATTTATTTTGGATCACATAAAAACTAAACTCCTCTAACAAACAATCTTTTTTATTTCGCACTAAAATAGCGGCTTCAGAGCCTTTCCAGTTGCCGGCAATATCGGCAAAACCGGTGCAATTATTTTTGGTATAATTGGTGGTGCCTAAAGTTTTAAATTTTACTTTTTTAGATCTAACCACCACTTCGTTCAATTGCAGGGGTAAAGCTTCTAAAACAATGGTCTTTTTGGCTTCTTTAACAAAGTCGGCCACCAAATAAACTTGCGGTTTATAGCCAATGGTGGCAATTTTTACACTGTCGTTCTTTTGATTGTCGAAAAAGCTAAAGTCAAACTCGCCCTTTTCGTTACTCAGGGTGCCAACTGATTTGCCAATAATACCAATGCTTACAAAAGGAATGGCTTGTTTATTGGCTTTATCCAGCACCAAGCCGCTCACCCTTTGCTGAGCAAAAACAGTGCTCGAAAAAACAATTATTAAAACTAAAAATTTCACAGCCCGAAACTACTAAACAGATGGCAATTATTTAGTACTTTTGCAGCCTTATTATAAAAGAGTTACAAAAAAAATGATTTCAGCCAGTAATGTAAGTTTGCAATATGGCAAACGTGTTTTGTTCGACGAGGTAAATGTAAATTTTACTGCAGGTAATTGTTATGGAATTATTGGCGCAAATGGCGCAGGTAAAACCACCTTCATGAAAATTTTGAGTGGAGAGATAGATCCAACAAAAGGCAGGGTAAATATTTTACCGGGCATGCGTATGAGTACCCTAAAACAAAATCACTTTGAATACAACGAGTTTACCGTTTTAGATACTGTAATGATGGGCAACAAACGTTTGTACCAGATCATAAAAGAAAAAGACGCCATTTACGCAAAGCCCGATTTTAGCGAGGCAGATGGTATTAAAGCCAGTGAGTTAGAAGGTGAGTTTGCCGAAATGAATGGCTGGAACGCCGATAGCGAAGCTGCCGAAATGCTTACCAACATGGGCGTTATGCCTGCCATGCACACTCGTTTGGTGAAAGACCTTACCGGTAAAGAAAAAGTAAAAACATTATTAGCGCAGGCATTGTTTGGTAACCCCGATATTTTATTGTTGGATGAGCCTACCAACGACCTGGATGTTGAAACCATTAGTTGGTTAGAGAATTTTTTGGCTGATTTTACAAACACGGTTATTGTTATTAGTCACGATAGGCACTTTTTAGATGCTGTGTGTACTAACATTTGCGATATTGATTTTGGAAAACTAAGCATTTATACCGGTAACTATAGTTTCTGGTATCACATGAGCCAGTTACAATTAAAACAACGCAGCGATGCAAATAAAAAGATAGAAGATAAACGTTTAGAGTTACAGGAATTCGTGCGTCGCTTTAGTGCTAATGCCAGCAAGAGTAGCCAGGCAACCAGCCGTAAAAAATTATTAGAAAAATTAACGGTTGATGAAATTCCTGCAAGTACACGTAAGTATCCGGGAATTATTTTTAAACAAGAGCGTGAGGCAGGAGATCAATTATTATTAATTGAAAATTTGAATAAATCTAATGCAGATGGTGTTGTATTTAAAGACGTAAACATTAATGTTAGAAAGGGCGATAAAATTGCTTTTATCAGTAAAAATCAATTATCGGTATCGAGTTTGTTTTCGGTATTAGCAGATGAGGATACTGATTTTAAAGGCACCTTTACTTTTGGAACAACTATTTACAAGGCGTATTTACCAAACGATAACCATAAATATTTTCAGGATGGCAGTTTAAATCTTATAGACTGGTTACGCCAATTTAGTAAGGATAAAGACGAAACCTATATTCGTGGCTTTTTAGGTAAGATGTTATTTAGCGGCGAAGAGGTGCTTAAAAAATGTAATGTATTAAGTGGGGGAGAGAAGGTGCGTTGTATGACAAGTAGAATGATGTTGTTGAATCCGAATTTTTTAATTTTAGATGAGCCAACCAATCACTTAGATCTGGAAAGTATTATTGCTTATAACGATGCCTTAAAAGATTATGCAGGAACAATTTTGTTTACCAGTCATGATCACCAGTTAATGCAAACGGTTGCCAACAGAATTATTGAGTTAACTCCAAAAGGCATTATTGATAAGGTGTGTACTTATGATGAGTATCTAGATAACCCTGCCATTAAAGAGCAAAGAGAGAAGATGTATAAGTAGCGCTTCGACTCCGCTCAGCGCCCCGATCCCGGACATTGAGCGGAGTCGAAATGCCCGGTAAATTGCATTTATTTTCAAGACTTACATTGTCACTTCGAGTGAATTTTCGCTTGCCTCTTTGCGATCCCGATAGCTATCGGGAGTATCGAGAAGCGTTCTCGATACGCTCCACTTCGTTGCGCTACTCGAACTGACAATTGGTTTGTCACCCTGAGCGGAGTCGAAGGGTATTTCATTTTTTTATTAATGGTTAAATTATACAAGGCTTCGTCTCCGCTCAGCTTCCAAATGCCGGACATTGAGCGCCCGTCCGAACGACGATAGCCGGGCGGGGAGTCGAAATGCCCGATAAACTGCATTTATTTTCAAGACTTACATTGTCACTTCGAGCGGATCCCGATATCTATCTGGAGAGAAGGATATCGACAACAAACTGAAAATTGAATTTTTTCGTTTACTGTGTTTGAGATTGCTTCGCTATCGCTCGCAATGACGGTTTATATTCAAGAACATGTCTAAAAAAACTAAAACACAAATCTTATATAATTTTTTTAAGGCCAGTCAGTGTCTCAAGAAAGCTTTCAAAACAAAAAAGCCATCTAGATAATTAGATGGCTTTTTTAATTTCTTTTTTAGTCTCCCTCTCTTTTGGAGTGGTACGGAAGGGTGAGGCTTTAGGTTTTAGATTTAGAAAATTTCTCAGCCATTTTAATAGCTTCGTATAAACTTACAATACCACCATTTTTGCCAAGCTTTTCAAATTTAACTAACTCATCTTTAGAACCCGGTTTAAGAACTTTTTGTCCTTTGTAGGTTTTATTGCTACTCTTAATTAAGATCTTTTTAATTTGTTGTGGTGTTAAATTTGGGTAATACGATTTTAAAACTGCCGCTACACCGCAAGCAACAGGCGTTGCCATACTTGTTCCGCTAGCATCTTTATAACCACCCTCAGGAACTGTAGAATAGATGTCTACTCCGGGAGCAAAAAGGTCTACCGTTTTTTTACCGTAGTTAGAAAAAGTAGCCACTATTTTTTCGTTAGGTTGCCAGTTTAAAGCACCAATATCTATAAAATTACTTGCTTCTCCTTTTCCTTCAAATTTCTTGCAAGGGTAATGTACTTCCACATCAATATCTGCAGCATCATTACCGGCAGCGTGCATTAATAGAACGCCTTTACTTTCGGCATATTTTACAGCCTCATCCACAACTTTTTTATCCCAGCTGTATTTTTTACCAAAGCTCATATTTAAAATAGTAGCACCATTATCTACAGCATAACGAATTGCATTAGCCACGTCCTTATCGCGCTCATCGCCCGAAGGTATAGCACGAATTGCCATTATCTGAACATCAGCTGCAACGCCATCCATTCCAATACCATTTTTTCTGGAAGCACCAATAATACCTGCTACGTGTGTACCATGAAAACTGTTAGGGCCTTTGCAATCTGCATTACCATAATTTCTATCATTAGGGTTGTTATAATCATCACCAATAATGCTGCGAGGATCGTAATCTAAATTCATTCCACACTCAACATAGGTTTTAAATTGATCATAACCTTCTTTCATTTGCTCACTCAATTCATCTAAATTTTTACCTTGCCCACCTTTAATCATTGCGGTAGATATCATTTTCATTTGCTTATCAGATTTATCTTTCGGCTCAAACTTCATTAAAACGTCAGCATCTACCACTTCTGCCTTTAATTGTTCTTTAGCGTTTTTGTTAAGGTTGCTAATTCCTTCATATAAAAATTTGGTTTGATTATAGGCGCCTTCAAATTTATCTTTCGTTTTGGCGTAATCTACTTTTAGGTCTTGATATAGTTTGTAGTCTTTTTTATCTTCCTTGGCTGTAAAATCTGCTTCGGTTTTCCCTTCAAATTTTGGTTTCATTTTACGGATTAAGCGGGTCATTTCAAGATTTTCACCATCAACGTTTTTGCCGTCTTTGCCGCCAATAAAATTCCATCCATGAATATCATCAATATAACCGTTCTTGTCATCATCAATGCCATTACCTGCAATTTCTTTTGGGTTGGTCCACATAACACCCTTAAGGTCTTCGTGGTTATAATCAACACCACTATCAATAACCCCTACAATAACAGTAGTAGATTTTTTGTCTTTTAATAATTCCTGATAGGTTCTTTCTGTACCAACACCATTCATTTTATCGGTGGTAGGGTCTAGGTTAAACCAATTTTGCGGGCGCTTTTCTTGTGCATTAAATAGTAATGTAGATAAGAGCGCAACGGATAAAAAGAATTGTTTCATTTATATAATATTAATGTTTAACAAATATATAATATTGGTATGGTATTAAATTACCGTTTAACAACATTTTAGTAAAATACCCCCAAAAGGGGGGCGAAAACGGGCTAAAGGAAAAGATTTGGGTTATGTTGAGTTATAAGTCTCAGAGAGTAGGTATTGCAACAAGAGACTTGCAAAATCAGTAATTGGTTCAAACAAAAAACCCTTTCCGTTTTAAAAGGAAAGGGTTTAAAGTAGTATAAATAATTACAAAATTATTTTTTCTCTTCTGCTGGTTTAGTTTCAGCAGTTTTGCTTTTGCAACAAGCTTTTTTCTCACCTGCAGCGCAAGCTTCTTTTTTCTCGCCAGCGCAAGCTTTACCTTCGCCTTTTTTGCAACATTCTTTTTTAGCTTTTTTGTCTTTGTCGTCACCTAAAGTATTAGCAACAACTGTGCTTCCTAATAAACCTGCAAAAGCAGCCATTAAAATTAATTTTTTCATAGAGTTGGTTTTTAACTAGTTAATACTGTAAATGTAAGTTATTTTTTTTGCCTTAAATGTTAAATTTTATCAAAATACGCTTAATATAAATTGATTTTAATCACATTATTTTTATTTAAAATGTTAGGCAAGGCTAAACCTTAACTATCGAGAGCAAACATATCTATTTAAATACTGATATTTTTAATAAAGGATTTTTAATCATGCCCATTGGAAATCATTTATTTAAGTTTGTCGACACTTATGAGTGGAACGACTTAAATGATTTATCAACCGAAAAAGCAAAACAAGAATTAATTACAAAAATTAATGCAGTTGTTTCCTCTCCTTATAAAATTATCTCTCACGAAGCTGGCTTGCGCCCATCAGTTGTTGATAGAAGACCCGAAATTGTTCCTCATCCTCTTTATAAGCACTTTTATGTATTTAACGGCCTTGGAACAAAAGCCGTTATGATTGCACCTTTTTTTGCCAAACAATTTGTAGATTATCTTCAAAATAAAGCTCTCATCGATGCCGATGTGAATTCAAATCGGTTTCTATAATTGCTTATCTCTTCATTTCTTTTATTTTTTTTATTGAAGATTCTTTTTACATTAGAATATTAATCTAATTATGCGACAGCTGTTTTCTAAATACTTCTTCCTTTACGCATTTGCGTTTTTAAATTTATTTTTAAATGCTCAGCAGAAAGATAGTCTTGTTTCAAAACCAAACGAGGTAAAGGAAGATATTAACGTTGCTAAGAAAAGAAAATTCATTTATTTAATTTCTGACAGATTAAGTGATGATGATAAATTTGATATATTTAAATTATCTCCAAGCTCAAAAACTCCAGCTTTAATAGTTATTAGAGGTCACATGGAAGTGATTGGTAATACCAATGAAAAAAAAGCAAAAATTAGTGTTTATAATGTTTCTAATAACGAATTAGTTGGAGTTTATAATTCAAGCTCATACACTGGCAAGTATTTGATGATATTGGCTCCTAACGTAAAATATTTATTTAAGGTAG
>JBEIEI010000099.1:0-10410 GCA_040382975.1 Flavobacteriales bacterium | reverse complement strand
GTACCTCCTGAAAGTTTAATGAAAACATTAACCGACCGTAAAATTGCCGAAGAACAAAACACCACGTTCGAAACTCAAAAACGTGCAGAGGTTACTCGCCAAACACTTGAAAAAGAAACTGCAGTAGCTGATATGCAAAAAGAAATTGTAAAAGCAGACCAAGGGGTTTTAATTGCCGAGCGTATTGCAGATGCGGCTGTTAAGAAAGCAACCGGTGAAGCAAGTGGCGTGAAGATATCATCGGTGGCTGAGGCAGACAGATTAAAAATTATTGCAAATGCAGATGCCGAAAAAACAAAAGTAACCGCAAATGCTGAAGCAGAAAAAATTAAAGCTTTAGCAAATGCCGAAGCGGAAAAAATAAGTGTAACCGGTAAAGCCGAAGCCGAGAAAATTTTAGCAATTGGTAAATCTAATGCCGAATCCTATAAATTGTCTGTTGAGGCAATGGGCGGCGATAATTTTACCAAATTAAAAGTGACTGAACAAATAGGTAAAGAACGAATTAAAATAATTCCTGAGGTATTAATTACCGGCAATGGTGATGGCCAAAACGGACCAATAAACGGTTTACTAGGCTTACAACTTTTAGATGGCATTATGGATAGAAATAAAAAATCCGATGTTAATGATAAAAAAGACCTAGGTTCAAAAAACGACGAGAAAAAATAAACGATAATTTTACACTACAACTGACCTCCTTGAATAAATACCAAGGGGGTTTTTTGATGAACATAAAAAGAATACTTTTATAACAAAAGCGTTAAAGAATGATAATTATCATGTTTAGCCACTTTTAAAGAAGGTAATTTTAAAAAATCGAATCCAATTAAGATCCATGAAAAAAATCAGTTTATTTTTTCTTCTAATTACAATTATAACATCTTGCGGAACTAAACAAGAACAAATTAGTCCAAGCCAAGAAAAAATCACCGAGTCAGTTTATGCCTCGGGTATTATTAAAAGTAAAAACCAATACCAGGTTTTTTCTACGGTTAATGGATTAATAGAAGAGATCATTGCAAAAGAAGGTGATCTCATCAAAAAAAATGATCCGATCATAAAGATCCAAAACATCTCTTCAAAATTAAATGCTGCAAACGCTAAGCTGGCTGCAGATCTTGCAAACTTCAATTCAAACGGTGATAAACTCAATGAATTAAAAGCAAATATTGATTTTGCTAAAACAAAACTTAAAACTGACTCTTCATTATTTGAAAGACAAAAAAATCTTTGGTCGCAGCAAATTGGCACTCAAAATGAACTTGAACAACGCGAATTAGCTTATAAAAATTCCTTAACAAATTATAAAACAGCTATCTTAAGATACAACGATTCAAAAAAACAATTAGACTTTTCTGCTCAACAGGCAAAAAACAACCTTGAAATAAGCACCTCATTTGAAGGTGATTTTATTATAAAAAGTGAAACTGATGGCAGACTGTATGACATTTTAAAAGAAAAAGGCGAAATGCTTACTCCACAAAGTCCTATTGCTGTAATTGGTGACGCCAATGATTTTATTATTGAACTTCAGGTGGATGAATATGACATTATAAAAATAAAATTAGGTCAGAAAATAATTTTAAATCTTGATAGTTACAAAGGGCAAACCTTTGAGGCAGTGGTAACAAAAATCAGTACGATCATGAACGAAAGAACGCGCTCGTTTCTAATCACTGCAGAATTTACAATTAAACCTCCGTCAATATTTCCAAACCTAAGTGTTGAAGCAAATATTGTTATACGAATTAAAGATAATGCCTTAACTATACCACGAAATTTTTTAATTGATGACTCGTATGTTCTTAACGAAAAAAATGAAAAAATTAAAGTTTCGGTGGGGTTAATGGATTATAAAAAAGCCGAGATACTTGATGGATTAAAGCCATCTGACATCATACTGAAACCATTAAAATGAAATTAATTTTCAGAATTGCAAAATCCTTATTATTGGCTCGTTTCAAACAAACCATGGTGGCCGCTGTGGGCGTTACTTTCAGTATCATGATGTTTATTACCTTGTTAGGATTTATGACCGGACTTAACGATCTACTAGACGGTTTGATCTTAAACCGAACTGCACATGTAAGGTTATTTAAAGAAATAAAACCCAGCAAAACTCAACCAATAGATGGTTCGAAGGAGTTTACAAAGTCCTATAATTTTGTTCAATCAATAAAATCCGGAAGTAGCAGAAAAGAAATATATAACAGCATGGCCATCATGGAAGCAGTAAATAAAGACTCACGAGTGTTGGGTGTTGCACCAAAAATTACCGCTCCTGTTTTTTTTAATGATGGCTCTATAGAAATTGCAGGTACTATCAGCGGCATTGATATTGATGTAGAAAGCAAACTGTTTTTCTTTAATGATTACGTTGTAAACGGAATTGGTGCCGATCTAAAAAACGTTTCAAACAGCATAATTTTAGGAAAAGGATTAGCAGAAAAATTAATGGCCAATGTGGGCGATGTTGTTGTGGTTACAACTTCGCAAGGAGAAAGGTTCTCACTTAAAGTAGTTGGTTATTTTCAGTCAGGTTTAATGGAGTTGGATAAAGTACAGAGTTATGCTTCAATTGCCACAACTCAAAAATTATTAGGCAAAAGCAATAATTACATTACAGATATTCAAATAAAATTAAAAGATGTTTTATTGGCGCCGGCGGTAGCAAAAGAATATGCAGAAGTTTTTCAAACAGATGCAGAAGATATACAAACAGCCAACGCACAATTTGAAACAGGAAGCAGTGTGCGATCAATTATTTCGTATGCCGTAGGAATTACATTATTGGTTGTTGCCGGGTTTGGAATTTACAATATTTTAAACATGATGATATTTGAAAAAATGGATACGATAGCCATCTTAAAAGCAACCGGTTTTTCGGGTAAGGATGTTAAACGTGTTTTTATTGTTATTGCCCTAAGTATTGGCACAGTAGGAGGTTTGATGGGTCTGCTATTTGGCTTTCTGCTTTCTATGGGTATAGATCAAATTCCGTTTAATACAGCATCGCTGCCAACCGTTAAAACTTACCCAATCAATTATAACATCACATTTTATTTTATTGGATGGATCTTTTCGTTGATCACAACTTATTTTGCAGGTTTTTTCCCTGCCAAAAAAGCAAGTAAAATAGATCCGGTGGTAATTATCAGAGGAAAATAAATGAGTAATATAGTTTTAGAAGCAAAAAATATAAATAAGGATTTTCATGATCCTATAACCATTAATGTATTAAAGGATATAAATTTTAATATTACAAAAGGCGAGTTTGTTTCTGTAATTGGCAAATCAGGTTGCGGTAAATCTACTCTACTTTATATTTTATCAACCATGGACACTGATTATAAAGGAGAACTTTATATTGACGGTCAATCAATGGAAAACAAACAAGAAGGTGAGCTCGCAAAAGTTAGAAATGAAAAAATAGGTTTTGTTTTTCAATTCCATTATTTGTTAACAGAATTTACAGCGTTACAAAACGTTATGCTTCCCGGTTTAAAACTCGGAAAATATAGCGAACAGGAAGTTGAACATCGCGCCATGCAACATATTAAAAAATTGGATATTGAAAAAATAGCGCTCAAAAATGCCAATCAATTATCGGGTGGTGAAAAACAAAGAGTAGCAATTGCTCGGGCTTTAATAAACGACCCTTTAATTATTATGGGCGATGAGCCAACCGGTAATTTAGATAAAAGAAACAGCGAAATTGTATTTGATATTTTTACACAACTAACCAAAGAGTTTGATCAAACAATGCTAATTGTAACACACGATAATGAATTTGCAAAAAAAACGCAACGCATTATTGAAATGGAAGACGGTAGAATTATAAAACAGTAATCATTCGCAAAATTATTTCTCTATATTTTTTATAAAACAAATTTCACGATCCAACACAAAACCTTATTATTTGCTTTTGTGAGCCTAAAAAAGGTGAAATAAATGACTATTTGCAATTAATATCAACTAGTTAGCTAAAAGCCCCGTGTTTTTTCGTAACTTTACAACTCACAACCTTTGTTATGGAGGATTAATACTTAAAAGAAAAAAATGGCTAAATCGCAAGAAACATACAGTAAAAAAGAAAAAGAGAGTAAAAAATTAAAAAAGAGGAAAGAGAAAGAGGAGAAAAAACTCGAGCGTAAAGCCAATAACAACAAGGGTAAAAGCTTTGAAGATATGATAGCTTATGTTGATGAGAATGGAAATTTATCATCAACCCCACCAGATCCTAAAAAAAGGAAAGAACTAAATCTAGACGATATTCAATTGGGCGCTCGTAAAGAAGTTGCTGTTGATCCGGCAGACCTTATTAGAAAAGGAAATATTAGTTTCTTCAACGAAGAAAAAGGATATGGTTTTATTCGTGATGAAAAATCACAAGAAAGTATATTCTTCCACGTTAACGGATTACTTGGTCCGGTTAAAGAAAAAGATAAAGTTAGCTTTGAGGTAGAAATGGGTCAAAAAGGCTTAAATGCCATAAGAGTTAGCCCTTTGATATAATAAATACAATTTATTGTAATAGAATTTATTCAAAACGCTAACCCAAAAAGTTGGCGTTTTTTTATTTATATGATCGAAATACAAATATCTCTGACTCTAAATTAATTGATGCATCTTACTAAACTATTTTTAATAGTTAATTAATTTAATAACAAGTAGATCGAAAATCCAAATAAAAAAAATTAAATACTTTATGTATTTTTATTTATCTCAAAAAATTTAATGAATGAAGATCAAACTTTTTGTAATATTCATTTTTGGACTTTTTAATTCTATATGGCCACAAAAAACAGAAATTATTTTTGATGTGCATTACATGTCTCGTAAAATTGGTACCATCCAAGCAATCGAACACAAATCAGGAAACCAAACGGTTAAAGGAATAAAAACTATTACAACCACAGAAATTATAAAAGTTAAACTCCGCGTTGAATCGGAAATCAGTGTCATTTATAAAGACAGTATCTTGGTTAAAGGAGTAGCCTACCGCCATTCAAATAAAGGAAATGAAAATGTACATTCAACCGTTACTAAAACAATTAATTACACTTACCAAATAGAGCGAAATGGAAAAAAAGAAAAAATAGAAGATATGAAAATTAATTTCTGCGATGCTGATCTCTATTTTATCGAACCCAAAGGAATTGAAAAAATATTTTCCACTATGTACGCAAAAATGTTACCGTTAAAATTAGTCAGCCCCGGAAAATATTGGTTGGAAACCCCTGACAATAAAGACTCATACTATACCTACATTAATGGAAAACTAATTTTAGTAGAGGCAAATACTGCTTTAGGTAAAGTTATTTCAAAGCGTGTTTAGAATGGATATATAAATGGTTATCCGTTTTTTTTACGCTTAATTAATTACCTTTGATTTCATAGATTCAAAATGACAAAAGAACAAACTGCCATAAAAACAACTTATTTTAGTATTATTGGAAATACTAGTTTGGCAATCATAAAAGGAGTGGCTGGTTATTTTGGTAATTCATATGCATTAATTGCCGACGCTATTGAATCAACCACCGATATTTTCGCTTCGTTTTTGGTCTTATTTGGCATTAAATATTCAAACAAACCTGCCGACAAAAACCATCCTTATGGCCATGGTCGCGCAGAACCATTGATCACTTTTTTAGTTGTTGGCTTTTTAATTACTTCTGCTTCATTTATTGCGCATGAAAGTATTATCCATATTCAAACACCACACGAACTGCCAAAAACCTGGACACTTTTTGTTCTTGGCGCAATAATTATTTGGAAAGAAATTTCGTTTCGATTGGTATTAAAAAAAAGTAAAGAAACAAACAGCTCATCTTTAAAAGCTGATGCGTGGCACCACAGAAGCGATGCTATTACTTCTGTTGCAGCTTTTATAGGGATTTCGATCGCATTAATTTTAGGCAAGGGCTACGAGTCTGCCGATGATTGGGCAGCACTATTTGCATCTGGATTCATAATTTACAATTGTTATTTAATTTTTAGACCGGCCTTAGGCGAAATAATGGACGAACATTTGTACGACGATCTGGTTGTTGAAATTAGAAAAGTAGCACTAAACGTGAAGGGGATAAAAGGGACCGAAAAATGTTTTATTCGAAAAGCAGGAATGAAATATCATGTAGATCTGCATGCAATTGTTGATGCGAACATCACTGTTAAAGAAGGTCATGAAATTGCCCACAACCTAAAAGATACCTTACGAAAAGAAATTCTAGAACTTGGGCACGTTTTAATTCACATTGAACCTAACGAATAATAAAAACATAAAATAACCTTTTATACAATGTCATTACGACGAAAGGAGAAATCTCTTTAATCAGGTCCTTCCTCCATAAGGATGGCATTCGAAAAAGAGGCACAACATTTGTAAGTAAAAACTAAAAACAAATGAAAACATACCTTGTAGTAATTTTATTTACACTTTTTAACATCAAGAATTTTGCTCAGTTAGCCAATGTTGATGCAAATATTAAAAAATTAAACAACAGTCAATTTATTATCATTCATGGCGATAAACCCATGTTTGAAATGAAAAGCAGTGCTGCACTAAAATTAAAAAAAGCAGGAAAACGTGCTGCACCAAAACTAATAGCAGCTCTCGAAGATTCTACCAAAGTAATTATGGCACATTTAACCTTATGCCATATTTATTTTAATATTGCAACCTTTGCTGGCCCTAAAGAAAAAACTATTAACGATACTACCATTTATTATTACTTCTTAGGCCAACAAAACGGAGAAGGATTAATTATAAGCAAAACAAAAAAAAATGGACTTTATAAAATGTACATTGAACCTGAAAATTTAAAAATGATCATTAGCTTTTGGAAAAAATATACTTCAGAAAAATAAATGTAAAAATTCTCAAAAAATTAAATCCGTATTTTTACATTAACCAAGAAATCTTTAGCCGAAGATGACACCACTACTAATAAAAAATACAATTACCATTAATGCTCCGGTTTCAAAAGTTTGGGACGCGTTGATCAATTCTGAACAAACAAAAAAATACATGTTTGGCTGCGAAGTAGTATCTGATTGGAAAGCAGGAAGTCCTTTATTATGGAACGGAACTTATAAAGGAAAAGAAATAGTATTTGTAAAAGGAACTATTTTGGAATTAATACCTGAAAAAATTTTAAAATATACTACCTTCGACCCTAACATAACAATATTAGATGTTACTTAGAATTATCTTAGGCTTAAGTATGAATTAGAAACCATCAACGAACAAAACATTTTTACTGTTACCCAGGGTGATTACAATAAAGTTGCAGAAGGAGAAAAAAGATATAAAGAATCCTACAATAACGGCAAAGGCTGGGATCTGATCTTAGTTGAGATACAAAAAATTATAAAATAATAAAAAAAATAATAAAAATGGAATCATTAAAAGAATTAGAATTTATAGATAAAATAGAAGATAATTTTCCATTTGAAAATTATGTTGAAAGCGTAAAATTAATTGATGAAGCCATTAAAATTTCACCAAACTCGGTATATGCCGTAATTGAAGAAATTTGCAAAGCTGCAGACGAAGAGGGATTACCCGAAGAAGCACTTATAAACTTGCTTAAGAATATCGATAAAAAGTTTGATCATCCTTTAAGAAAACTTATTCTTGAAACAGCGCAAAATATTATTTTACAGGAAGAACTTTCGATTGAAGAAACCATTGCAAACATGGAACAAGTGAGAGTGCATCCACAACAATATGCTGCATTAAGTATTATTTATTTTTCAGTAGATGATGAGGAAGGAAAATTAGAAAAAGTATGGAACAGCATTACTACCGAATGGAATGGTGGTGATTCTTTATTTGAAGAAGATGAAGAGGAAAATGATTAACTGAACTCTAATTTTAACTCTAGTAATATTTTTCTATAGTCAAGTATTGCTAGAGTTTATTTTTTTGAATTGAATTAAATTACCAACTTCCGCCCGAACCGCCACCACCGGAGCTGCCGCCACCAAAGCCACCAAAACCTCCACCGCCGCCAGATCTTCCTCCGCCGAATCCACCTCCACCAAAACCTCCACCCCAAAAAATTGTACTTCCTCCTCTAGAAAAAGTTCTTCCGCCTCCTCCACCAAAAAAACCTTTTATAATAAAAATTATTACAATGATTATTATAATGATGATAGTACCAGGTTTAATTTGTTTCCCATTTGAATTACGACGCGAATAATCTTCTTTATTGATCTCGCCTTTAGCCAATTTCATTAAAACATCCGTTGCCTTATCAAGAGCTGTAAAATTATCTCCGCTCTTTAAATACGGATACATTTCATTCTCACGTATACGCTTGGTCGTTAAATCAGGAATGGCGCCTTCTAATCCATATCCGATAGCAATGAACAAGTCTCTTCCTCCTGCCCCGCCGGTTGGTTTCACTAATATTACAATGCCATTATTAGATTCTTTTTTGCCAATACCCCATTCGTTAATTATTTTTGTGGCGTAATCTGCCGCATCAGTTCCGTTAAAGTCATCAACAATAACAACACAAATTTGATTAGAAGTTTGGTTGCTGAATTGTTCTAACTTTTCTTCTAAAATTTGAGCTTGATCTGAACTTAAAAAATCGGGAAACTCTTTTGAAAGATTGTTGTATAGTTTTTGTGGACTTGGTCGTTGGGCTATCTGAGCTGAAACAAAAACAGCTAAAAATAAAAATGTGGTGCTTAAAATTTTACGCATGCTAATAAGAAATAGTATTGGTTAATTCATTCTTATCATCACTTTGTCTTGGAAAAAATTTCCCTAATTGCTCGCCGCATTCTATGATACATTCAGACAATGCTTCGGCTTTTTTATTTTCTTTAAATTTTTTGATCAGTTGACTAACAACTTTTTGCCAGAACTCATTGCCCAGCCTTTTATGAATACCTTCATCGCCAACAACAGCAACCTTTCTACTAAAAGTGGCAATGTAAATTAAAACGCCATTCCGTTCGTTTGTTTGGTGCATTTTTAATTTAGTAAATACTTTTTCAGCAGCTTTTACTTCGTTTCCAAAACAAAAATTAGAAATGTGCAAACGTATTTCGCCCGATGTTTTTAACTCAGCAGAGGCAATCGCATCTACTAATAGCTGCTGTTCTTGCTTATCGAAAAAATTACGGGCTGTTACCATTTAGGAGTTGAAAATTATATTTAACCCCGACAACTAATTATCGGGGTTAAAATTTACTTATTAAAATTCTACTTTAGGCGCATTCTCTGAACCTGCAGATTCTTTAAATCCGGTTTTCTTAGCAAATGTTTCTTTATTTAAGAACATGCTATTAAAAAATCCACGAATGTGGGAGTTAAATTCTTTTACTGATTGGTTATAATTTTGACGTGCCACTGCAATTCTATTTTCGGTACCCTCTAGTTGTGTTTGAAGGTCACTAAAATTTTGAGTTGAGCGAATTTGAGGATATGCCTCAAATGCCAAATTGATCGCCGCATTGATCTGCTTGCCGGCAATATCCATATCTTCAGGAGTTTTTGCCTTAACAATACCCGCACGAGCCTCTGTAACTTGAGTTAAAATACCTTTTTCGTTAGCAGCTGCCCCTTTAACAGTGGCAACCAATTGCGGAATAAGATCTGCTCTTCTCTGATAAGTTGCACCAACATCGCTCCATTTTTCATCTACATTTTCTTGTAAAGAAACAGCAGTGTTATAAGAACCTCTGTACATCATAAAAATAATAAGTGCCAAAAGCACTAAAACTCCTCCGATAACTAAACCTTTTTTCATTTTTTTTCTTTTAAATTTTAAGGTAAAGATACTAGTAAAAGCATTCCTTAATAGAGTATTAACAAAATTTCTCTATGTTCCCATATTTAAACCGGCAAATTTTTTCTTACCACTCAGTTTACTTATATTTAGTTTACAAAATATTGGGATTATATACTGATTAAAAATTAACTAAATGAATAGCAAACGTAATTTTTTAAAATCGTTACTTCTAACAGCAACGCTACCTTTAACTGTAAAAGCAAAAAACATAGCGGATGAATTACCCGAAGTATGGACTAAAGAAGAAACAGGGGATTATTGGCAAACCATTCGTAATGATTATAAATTAAAACCAGATTACATAAATCTGGAAAATGGTTATTACAGCATTATGGCACAGCCGGTTTTAAACGGGTACTTAAAAGACCTCCAGACGGTAAACATGGAAGGCTCTTACTATATGAGAACAGTACAGTTCGAAAATAAACACAGAACTAAGGAACGCTTAGCAACATTGCTGGGATGTTCGGGTGAGGAACTTATAATTACCCGCAACACAACAGAATCTTTAGATACCATCATTTCAGTAATTGATTGGAGGGCAGGAGATGAAGCAATAATGGCCGAGCAGGATTACGGAAGCATTTTAGAT
>JBEIEI010000098.1:0-10543 GCA_040382975.1 Flavobacteriales bacterium | reverse complement strand
TGTTATTTCTAATCCATTACAAACTATAACATATACAGTAATTGGAATGAATTTAAATGGATGTAAACAAACAACAATTTCAACCGTTGTTGTTAACCAACTTCCCCAAATCGTTATTACATCGCCAACAGTAATTTGTGTGGGACAAAGTATAATAATAAATGCAAACGGTGCCCTTACTTACACTTGGAACAATGCTTCCATTACACCTTCTATAACAGTTAACCCAATAGTTCCAACAAGTTATACTGTAGCGGGTGTTGATGAAAATGGATGTATTAATACAGAAACAGTATTATTAAATGTACTCATTCAACCTACTTTAAGTATAACCGGATCTCCTACAGTATGTTTGGGCAAAGCATTAACCCTTACAGCATCAGGTGGGTTTGATTATAGTTGGAATACAGGTAGCACTTCAAATGTTGTAACAATAGAACCGCAGGCAAATACAATTTACACAGTGAATTCAGGAACAGCCCCTTGTATTTCTTCAACTGTTTTTGCAGTAACAGTTTATACACCTCAAGCCCAAAGCACCTCTGCCAACCCTACTAACATTATATATGGTGCATCGAGCGTTATTCAAGCAAACATTCAAACGGGCAATCCGTTTACATGGTTATATTCTTCTGATATTAATTGTAACACATGTGCAACAAATACGGTTTCTCCAAGTGAAACAACCATTTATACAGTAACTTCTACTGATAATAATGGATGCGTAGTTACAGGTACAGTTTTAGTGCAGGTAGAGAAAATATGCGGAGATGCGTTTGTGCCTTCAGCATTCAGTCCTAACGGCGATGGCTTTAATGACTTTTGGTGCGCATACGGAAACTGTATTGCAACTATGAATCTTCAACTTTATAACCGATGGGGAGAGAAAGTTTTTGAATCAAATGATAAAAATACTTGTTGGGATGGAACATATAATGGCGTAATGCAAAATGATGCTGTTTTTATTTATCAGCTAACTGCAAAATTTGTTAATGGAGAAAAAATAGTTAAAAAAGGGAATGTGACCTTAAAAAGGTAAGATCAAAATACTGAAGTAAAGTGAAATTGAAAAAAAAATATTTTATAATTTTTTTAATGCTGGCAAAAAACATTTTTTGTCAGGACGTTCATCTTACGCAATATTTTATAGCGCCACAAACAATTAATCCGTCAGCCTTTGGTGTTATTAATTCATTTGAAGCAGGTCTTCAATATAAGTCACAATGGAATGCATTTACAAAAGGATTTACTTCTTATTCTGCTTTTGTAAATAAACAGCTAACCAAAAATAGCAAGAAATCTAAAGGATTTTATTCTGCAGGATTAAATTTTGGTTATGATAGATCCGGAGATGGGAAATTAACAAGTATCGTTGGGGGCTTGCCAATTAATTATTCATTAAGGTTAAATGATAAACATGTATTAACTTCAGGGGTATCTATTGGCTTTGCACAAAAATCTTTAACAAGCACTAATCTAACCTGGGGATCACAGTTTGATGGCTTTAATTACAATTCAAATTTACCTAATGAAAATAGGAACAAAGAAACTCTTGCGAAATTAGATCTTGGAGCTGGAATGGCGTTGATCAGTAAAAATAATAACAAAAAATTTGCGGCAAGTACTGAGTCTTCAAACACTCTGGGTTTTTCGGTTGCACACATTAACAAACCAAGGTATTCTTTTAATATAACTAGCAATGAACGATTGTTAATGCGCTTTAATTTGTACGAATCATTTAATTATTGTTTTAATGGTTCGCCATATTCTATTGCACCATCAATTATGGCGCAATATCAGGGAGGAGCAAGCGAAGTGATTTTAGGCGCACAATTTAATTATAAAATGGGTGGAGAATCATATATTACCGGCATAAAAAAAACTTCTAGTATTGGAATTGGTGCTTATTACAGATATAAAGATGCTTTTGCGTTAAATGCATTTGCTGAAGTGAAAAAAATAATTTTTGGCGTTTCTTATGATATTAATACTTCTACCTTACGTAAAACGTCAAATAATAAAGGTGGGCTAGAAATATTTATAAAAATAAAAAACGCTAAGCACCTCTATAAAGGATTTGTTAATTTGTAGGAATAACAATAATAACGAAGGAAATTTGCTAAAAGAAAAACCGAAATATTTTTTACTTCCAATATATCAAATTAAAGATTTTAACAGTATTCTAAAACAAAATAACTTTTTTGCTGTTTTATATGCACAAGCTTAAACGATAATTTTTATATTTAGACAAAAAAAATCAACTAAAAAACAAAAAAACAAAAATATGATACAAAAATTAAGATCATTTTCCGCAGCAATTGCAATTGCTGCTTTAACATCAACTAGTTTAAACGCACAATTAAAAGTACCTGCTCCTAGTCCTTTGCAAACTGTTAAACAAGCTTTTGCATTATCTGATATCACAGTTGAATATTCTCGCCCTAGCGCAAGAGGCCGTGTTGTTTTTGGCGATGTGGTTCCTTTTGGAAAAGTTTGGCGCACTGGCGCTAATAATGCAACTAAAATTACTTTTGGTGAAGATGTAAAAGTTGAAGGAATGGATGTAAAAGCAGGAACTTATGCCATTTACACAATCCCAAACAAAGATAGTTGGGAAATTATGTTGTATAAAGACCTAACATTAGGTGGTAATGTTGAAGAATACAAAAAAGAAAATGAGTTAATTCGTTTTGTTGTAAAGCCCGTTACCATGAGCGGCGATAAAGTGGAAACTTTTTCAATTGACTTTTCGGAAATGAATGCAAACAATACAAAAATTGAATTGGTTTGGGGAAAAAACCCGCGTGCCTTTTAAAGTTGTAGCGGACATTGATTCAAAGATCATGAAAACGATAGACAATACTATTGTAAAAGACACAAGACCTTATTTTCAAGCAGCTAGCTACTATTACGATAATGACAAAGACCTAAAACAGGCAGCAGAATGGGCCGATAAGGCAATCGCTAATAACCCAAAAGGATATTGGATATACATGCTAAAAGCAAAAATTCAAGCAAAACAAAAAGACAGTAAAGGTGCAATTGCAACAGCTGAACAAGTAATTAAAATTGCTACAGAAGAAAAAGATGACGCGTATGTGTCGCAAGCAAAAAAATTAATTGCTGAGAATAAAAAGTAATTATATTCACTCTTCGACTCCGCTCAGAGTGATAAAACTAAAAAAATCCCGTATGTAAAGTGCGGGATTTTTTTATGCAATAACTTTACGTTTATTGATAAAGATTTGAATCAGAAAAGCAAAACTCATCACCAACAAACAACCAATTACATTCAACCATAAAAAGGCTGTCAAGTCAACGATCCAGGCATACACGATAAAAGCCTCTGCGAGAATCGCAGCATAAAAGACAGCAGCTCCACCTACACGTTTCATATAAAAGGCAACTAAAAAAATTCCTAAAATCGTGCCGTAAAATAAAGAACCTAATATATTTACCGCTTCTATTAAGTTGCCTAATCTACTCGCATAAAAAGCAACAGCAATGCAAAACAAACCCCATAACACGGTTGCCCAGCGCGATGCAGAAAGGTATTTCTCATCGCTTCCGTCTTTTTTAAATATGCGTTTATAAAAATCTACAACCGTTGTTGATGCCAACGAATTTAAACCACTTGCAGTTGAACCCATGGCCGCTAAAAAAATAATTGCAATTAAAATGCCTACAATACCAACCGGTAACTGCTGTGTAACAAAACTCAAAAAAACGTAATTGGTATCATTAACATCTGCCTTGGCATAATTTTTTTTCATTAATGATGTTACCTGTTTTCGAATGTCTGTGTTTTTTTTATCCGCTTCCTGCACATTGATCCTTGAAGCATTAATTTTTGTTTCATCTTTAGAATGTAGCGCGTTTACCAAAGTATTTACCTCAATTTGTTTTTGAGTATAAGATGCATGATAATCGGTTTCTAATTGCTTAAACTCCGCTTTGTAAACGCTATTCTCTATTCTATCCACTTCAACCTTATTAAAAAATATTGGTGCTTGATGGAACTGATAAAAAATAAAAACTAACACGCCAATTAATAAAATAAAGAACTGCATGGGTATTTTTATTAAACCGTTCATTACTAAACCTAAACGACTTTGTGTTATGGAGCTTCCTGTTAAGTAACGTCCAACCTGTGATTGATCAGTTCCAAAATAAGAAAGCTGTAGAAAAAAACCACCAATAATACCCGACCAAATATTATATCGGTTATTTAGATCAAAAGTTGTATCAATAGCATTTAATTTATTCATTTTCCCTGCTATGTGCAAAGCATCAGTAAAACTAACATTCTCAGGAAGCAAATGAATAACCATATAAGCTGCTAAAAATAAGCCGCCGAAGATGATGCTCATTTGCAACACCTGAGTGTACGAAACTGCTTTTGTACCTCCGTATACAGTATAGGCAATTACAATTAGTCCATTAAAAATAATGGTATAAAAAACATCTACGCCTAAAATGGTTGATAGAATTATTGCCGGAGCATAAATGGTTATACCTGTAGATAAACCGCGTTGTAATAAAAATAAAAATGCTGTTAAGGAACGTGTTTTGTTATCGAAACGTTTTTCTAAAAACTCATAAGCAGTATAAACATTAAGTTTATGAAATATTGGAATAAACGTAATACACAATACAACCATTGCCAATGGTAATCCAAAATAAAATTGTACAAAGCGTAAACCATCGCTGTAACCTTGGCCGGGTGCCGATAAAAAAGTAATGTCACTTGCCTGCGTTGCCATAACAGATAGACCAACATGATACCAGGGTAATTTTCTGTCTGCTAATAAATAACCTTCAATATTTTTTGTACCACGACTTTTCCAAACACCATAAAAAATGATGAATAACAGCGTGATGCTTAATACTAACCAGTCAATTAAACTCATTTAAAATTTTGGGTAAAAATATAAAGGAAAATAATTACAGCAATAAGAACGCCAATAACAAAAGCATAAACATTCGACCATTTTTTTAGTATTGATTTATTTGGATCGCTCATGATGGAACACAGATTAAACGGATTAAACAGGTTTTCACTGATCTATATTATTAATATTAGACAAATCAATCTTTAAGTTTTTACGATCATTAGTAAATATCTTTCTTCTAAACTCAGCTTTTTTTCCAAAATTTAGTAATAATCCAACTTCTATATCTGTAGCTCTTAAATAATTTAATAACTGCAGTTCATTTTCGTGAACTAAAACCTCGCTAGCCTTTAATTCCAAAATAACTACATTTTCAACTATAATATCGGCAAAATAATCACCAACTAAAAGCCCTTTATAATGGACTTTAATCATTTTTTGAGATTCAACATATAATCCTTTGTTCTTTAACTCCAAAAGCATCGCATTCTGATAAACTCTTTCAAGAAAACCATAGCCTAACTCATTATAAACTTCAAAATACGTTTTAATAATTTTATCTGTAATATCTTCATGTAATAAATTATCCATAATAAATTTATCTGTGTTTAATCTGTAAAATCAGTTAGATCCGTGTTCCATCTCGTGTAGCTATTTATTTTCAGGCAAACTCAACAAATTCACAAATAATCTATATGCTCCTGTGATCCCGGCGGGAAGTTCTCTAAAAAATACAAGACCTGTGTATACAAAATTCCCTTTACCATGTTTAGCAATGATCAAACTTCCATCACTAGCTTTTTCTCCGGGATCTTTAATTGAAAAAATTGGTTCGTATTGTTTGTCTAATTCTGTTGCAAAATAAATACCACGCTCCTGTATCCAACCATCAAAATCTTTTAAAGTTATTTTATTTGGAAAATTTAAAGCTGAGTGTTTTTCGTTTACAAACATCATTTCTGCTTTTTCATCCGTAACCCTGTCTCTTGAAATAGTAAATGGATAAGGGCCTATATTTGCCTTTACAGGACCAATTCTATTATTAGTATTATACTGAACGATTAAATTGCCGCCATTCTTAACATAATCCATTAATTTAGTATAATGAACTTGGAGCCGGTCGTTAGTATTATAAGCTCTTATACCGGTTACTATTGAATTATATTTAGATAAATTTTCATTCACTAATAATTCATCCGTTAACATAGTTACATTATATCCAATTTGTTTTAAGGCAGCAGGCACATCATCTCCGGCTCCGGGAATATAGCCTATGTTATTTCCTGTTTTTTTAATATCCATATTTACTAAACCTGCCTCAGAATCACTTAAAATAAATTGATATGGAATATGATCGTACTCTATTCGCTTAATACTTTTATTAAATCGAGTATTATCATCGGTTGTTACAGAAGCTTCTAATTTACCGGATGCAGCATTCTGTTCTGCGGTAATAGTTGCCTCAATGGTAATTTCATCCCCCTTATTTTTTAACTTTATCAAAGGGTCTTTAATGAAAATATTCCAACCTATACTTGCTTTTAGTTCTAATTTACCCGAAAAATTTGCCTGATTTGCTTTAACGATCAATTGGATTAGTTTAGGATTTGAGTCGCTAAATACAAAAACTTTTTCAGAAATATTTACCGTAACCGGAGGTAAAATTTCAAACGGACGATAAACTTCGCCTTTAACAGGATCTGTAGATTTATAAACCAAAGCCCTCGAAACTTTTAGATTTAGGTCTTGTATGGTTATATCAAACATAACTTTTTGCGCAGCATCATTTTCGGGTTTACCTATTAACGAAGAATTATTTACCGTATAAATCCCAACATCGTGTTTTTGGTTTAACCAATAGGGATTGGAATAAGGAGTTGTGGTTGAAATTCTTTCTTTACGTTTGAACGTATTCATTTCATTCTGTTTTAATACAAGGGCTGTTGTGGTATCGCTTTGTAAAAAATGTACACTATTTAATTTAACCACATTTTTATTTCGATTTAAAACTTGAGTGGTAACAGTTGTTTCTTGCCCCGGAATACCTATAAAATCATTGGCAAAGCTCTCTAACCATAAACCCGAACAAGCAAACAAAACAAGTTCAGTTTCTTTCAATTTTTGTTTTTTCCAGTAATTACTAATTGGATCCTTTTCATCCAAGGCTTGTAACAATTTATAAATAGCAACCAATTCTGGAATACTATTTTCGGGAGACTGTGCATCGAATTTTTTAATGCAGGTCTCAATTGACTTTTGAATTTTTTCAGCACCTTTAAGTTTAGTCCAATTGGTATTTATGCCTTCAAACAGGTCGGTTTTAGCACTATCACCTTTTAATAATTTAAAATATTCTAAGTTAGAGCCTCTTTGCTTACTTGAACCAAATCCCTGACTTTTATGCATAGATCGGCTTTCGGCAGCTATCTCTCCATAACTTTTTCCAATTAAAGGATTAAACACACCAACATCTATTTTTAATTGATTTGGAGCTGTAGTATTTGTTCCGCCAAAATTAAATGTATTCCAAAAAATACGCTTTGCTTGCCACACTTCGGTATATTTTAATTGTTCAGGAAATCGTTTAGGATCAGCCGCAGCGGCAAACGCTTCAACAGCTAGTAATGCAGAAGCTGTATGATGACCGTGTCCACCCTCGCCTGTTGTAGGAAATCTGCAAATAATAACATCCGGTTTAAATCTGCGAATGGTTAAAACAACATCAGATAAAATACTGTCCTTGTTCCAAAAAGTAAACGTTTCTTCAGGATTTTTTGAATACCCAAAATCGTTAGCGCGAGTAAAAAACTGTTCTGCACCATCTGTTCTGCGAGCTGCTAATAATTCCTGCGTGCGGATCAAGCCAAGCAATTCTCCTTGTTCTTTACCAATTAAATTTTGTCCACCATCGCCACGGGTTAAGGACAAATATCCGGTCCTTACTTTTTTTTCATTGGCCAAATAACCTAATAAGCGTGTATTCTCATCATCAGGATGAGCTGCAACATACAATACACTGCCAATAGTGTTTAACTTTTTTAAATTTTGAATTATTTCGGCAGAGTTAAGTTGCGTGCTAACTTGAGAAAATAAATTAGAGGCTAAGAAAATTGGCAATGCCAATAGCAATCTATAGTTGATCATAAAATTAAAATACAAGTCTTGAAGATAATAAATAAGAAGTAAAAAACAGCTTTTACTTTAAACAAAAGAAAGAAATTAAAGTTTTAATCAAATAAAAATTAAAAGGAACTACTCTAAAGAATTTAATAGATCTTCCAATTCATTCTCGGTCAGGTCGCGCCACTCGCCTACTTTCAACTTTTCTAATTTGATATTCATTACGCGAACGCGCTGCAATTTGATGACTTGATAGTCAAACATGGTGCACATACGACGGATCTGTCTGTTTAAACCTTGCGTTAATACAATTCTAAAAATACGTTTTGCATTTGGCTCTAAACTCACCGTGCAATGTTTTGTTTTAACCTTTTCACCATTTAATAAAACACCTTCAGAAATATCTTTTAAGAATTGTTTACGCACCGGAAAATTTAAAGTAACAATGTATTCCTTTTCGTGATTGTATTTAGAATTAGCGATCTTATCAATGATCTCAGTATGATTAGTTAGTAAGATCAATCCTTCTGATTCTTTATCTAATCTGCCAACCGGATAAACATTTTGAGGATGACCAACAGCATCAATAATATTATTTGCTATTTTTTCGGAAGTACACTCAATACCTTTTGGTTTATTATAAGCAATATATGTTGGTACATAATCTCTAACTTCTAATTCTTTTCCATCAACTAAAACTATATCGCCTTCTTTTACAGTAGTGCTAATAGTGGCAGTTTTTCCATTTACAACCACTTTTTTCTCATCTATCAACTCGTTAGCTTTTCTTCGCGATGTAAAACCAGACTGGCCAAGGTATTTATCAATTTTCATGCTGCAAATATACCAAAGTTTAGACTGATTAAAGGTTAAGAATTTTTAACCACATAGAAAAGATAGAAATAAACAAAAAACATAGGCTAATTAAATCATAGGAATTGTTTCGCCTGATAATTATGGGGCGAAACAATCTATGTGCACCTTATAGCACTTAAACTTGCCTTACTTTCTATGTAACTATGTGGTTATTTTTCAAAAAGATATTTTATTGTTCGCAATAACCAAATCTTAAGAATAACATCGTAAAATTCATTCTCTTTAATTTTTTCCATTATAAATAGCTAGATTTATATTGAATAATCATTCAACTATAATAAATTCAAATGAGTTCTCGCAGAAATTTCATAAAAACAACAAGTTTAATAAGCGCAGCAGCATTATTTACACCAACAAATGCGTTAGCAACATTGCGTGAAGAAACTTTAACTAAAATAAAACCACAAGCCTTAAAAGCCGGAGATACAGTAGCGATAAGCTCTCCGGCAGGTGCCGTGTGGGATGAAAATCAAATTGAAACATTTTCTACGATCCTAAAAAGCTTCGGATTTAAAGTAGTTATTGGTAAAACCTTAAAAGAAAAATTTGGCTACTTTGCGGGCTCAGATGATCTAAGGGCTGCAGAGTTAAACGAATTATTTGCCAATAAAACCATTAAAGCCATTTTTTGCATGAAAGGTGGTTGGGGCTGCGCCCGCATTTTAAATAAATTGGATTATAAGGTCATTAAAGAAAATCCAAAAGTGCTGATAGGATTTAGCGACATCACTGCTTTACTGTTAGCCATTACATCAAAAACAGGATTAGTTACATTTCATGGCCCCGTTGGCAACTCGGGCTGGAATGAGTTTACAAAAAATGTTTTTACAAATATTGTAATGAGTACTAAACCGTTTAATTTTCCTGAGAACCCAATTGGTGAGGATAAAATTTACACCATTCATTCGGGTAAAATTAGCGGAGAGTTAGTTGGCGGAAATTTAACTGTTCTCTCTGCCTTAATAGGCAGTGACTATTTACCCAACTGGAAAAATAAAATTCTGTTTTTAGAAGAAGCAAAAGAAGAACCTTATAGTATTGATAGAATGCTAACGCAATTAAAACTAAGCGGAGTACTGGATTCTATTAGTGGCTTTGTATTTGGTAAATGCGCCAAATGCTTAGCAGAAGAGCCTTTAAAGGCCTTTACATTTCATGAAGTTATTTTACAACATATTCAACCTTTAAAAATCCCTGCGTATTATGGGGCTATGATCGGGCATATTGAAAATAAACTAACTGTGCCGTTGGGAATAAATGCCACAATAGATGCAGATAAGGGAACAATTTCTCTTGATGAGATTTGTGTTTTATAAGTCTAGAAAGTTTTTACAAGTTAAGCTGTAAAAAAAAGCCACTAATTTTCACAAAACAAATTCCACTATCAGTGTTAATTCGTGTAATTCGTGGCTAAAAAATTATCGACCAAACCAGCAGCATAGCTACAGGTATTATACCAATAAAAAAACGCCCTGCCTTTCGGTAGAGCGTTCTATTTTTTATCTGAGATCCCTCCTTCGTCGGGATGACAATTACAAATGGATCACTTCGCCATAAGCAGCGGCAGCAGCTTCCATAATGGCTTCACTCATTGTTGGATGAGGATGAATTGTTTTAATTAATTCGTGTCCTGTAGCTTCTAATTTTCTTAAAGC
>JBEIEI010000097.1:0-10614 GCA_040382975.1 Flavobacteriales bacterium | reverse complement strand
TTGCCATCTTCGTCCGTGGTGCGCACCTTGCCCTTGATCAATTCGCCCTGCTCGAAAGTGCCCTCCTCGTAGTCGCCATCGCCGTTGTCGCGGCGGCCCTTGCCCTGCAAGTCGCCCTCCTCGTTGAATTCCCCTTCTTCGTACAGGTCGCCATCGATAATGGTCTTGCCAGAAACCAAGACACCTTCAACCCACGTACCCTCCATCACAGTCTCCGATTCTTCGCCTTCGTATTCCGGGTCCTCCTCGTCTTTTACGATTTCCGTGTAGGTGTATTTGCCCTTGCCGTGCAATGCAAAATCCTTGAATTCGCCCTCGCTTACAGAACCGTCTGCCTCTGTGGCCTTACCGCTGACAAATTGATTGCCATCCCATTTGCCTTCATAAACCGTGCCCTCTGGATCGATGAATTTGCCATCCGGACCCGGGCTTACTGCCGGCGTGGTTGCCGGCGTCGCGGGCGCAGTTGCTGCTAAGTCTACAGGCGTGCTCGCAGGCGCCTCTACCGCAGGCGCCTCTAAATGGGCGGGTGCAGCGCCTCCAATGCGTGACCCATTCCATTTTCCTCGCATAGCACCAGCATCATCACCTGTTTTATAATTACCAGTAAAATTGCCATTACCGTCAAATACCCACTTAAAAATACCTCCATCATTTCGATTATGCCATTTCCCCTCTAAAATATTTCCATTGAGTGTACCTTCACATCTTCCTTCTAACTGATAAGTTGCTTTAAACTTATCACCGTCCTGAAAGATAGTTAAATCACCATGTTGTGTTTTGTAAGTTCCTGTGATATTCATTCTATTGGTATTTTTATGTTTATGTTAATGCCCGCTAACTAGCTTATACCCGATATAAACCTTCGATTATCTCACTATTAATTTGGCGGATAACCGAAACTGACTATCGAAAAGTAGTGTTTGAATTTATTCATAAAAAATCAGATGGCGAAATAATTTAACCCATTTCTATTTCATATTATTTCAAAAAAAAACGCTTAGCAATTAGATAAGCGTTTTTTATCAAACTTTAAAAGGAAATACTAAATGGCAGCCATCAATAAATTAATATCCTTAAACGGCAAATTAAACGCTTCTCCCAAAAACTGATTGGTTAAAATACCATTGTAAATATAAACGCCATTTCTTAAGCCCGGATCTTTTCTAACAATGCTGTCAAAACCACCTTCATCGCCCATGTTTAAAATAATTTGAGAGAAGATATTGCTTAGTGCATACGAAGCCGTTCTTGCAACACGGCTATTAATATTTGGTACGCAATAATGTATAATACCATGTTTTCTAAAAACAGGTTTTGTATGATTGGTAACATGCGAGGTTTCAAATACACCGCCTTGGTCTATACTCACATCAATAATAACAGAGCCTGTTTTCATTTCGCTTACCATGTTTTCTGTCACCACGCATGGTGTGCGTCCGCGAGTGGCGCGTAAAGCACCAATGGCAACGTCGCAGGTTTTTAAATGTTTTTCTAATACCTTTGGTACAATAACCGATGTAAATACTCTGCATCCTAATTGGTTTTGTAATCTTCTTAAACGTGAAGTTGAATTATCAAATACTTTTACCGAAGCTCCTAAGCCAATAGCAGCGCGTGCTGCAAATTCGCCAACGGTTCCTGCACCAATAATTACCACTTCGGTTGGCGAGATGCCGCTAATGCCACCTAATATAGTGCCAACACCATTGTTAACATTACTTAATAATTCTGCTGCAATTAATATACTTGCACCGCCGGCAATTTCACCCATGGCACGTATTAATGGAAAAATGCCGGCTTCGTCAATAATAAGATCAAAGGCAACGCAATTTAATTTTTTAGAAATTAATTTCTTTAAAAAATCCTGAGGCTGAACAGTTAGTTGTAATGAGCTAAACAAAGTTTGTTTAGGTTGCATCATTTCAACTTCTTCAATAGTTGGCGGTGCAATTTTAAAAATCACATCGGCCTTATACACATCTACGGGTGTAACTACAATTTCAGCGCCCGCTTCGCTATAATCACTGTCTTCAAAATTAGCGGCTTTGCCGGCACCTGTTTCTATAACAATACGGTGACCGTTATTAACCAGCAACGCAACAGCATCGGGTACCAGAGCCACTCTGTTTTCTTGAAAAGCAATTTCTTTAGGGATGCCAATATATAATTTCCCTTTTTTGCGAGCTACTTCCAACATCTCTTCTTGAGGTGCAAAGGCTCCTTTGGTTAAAGAAAATAAAACGTCTTTTGTCATTACCATAATTAATAAGTTGTTATTATTCTGTTTAATTAATACGCAGGTCCGTGATATTTAGGAGCATTGCAATCGTCAATGTTTCTTTTTTTTGGTCGGTACATTAAGCCAACTCTTAATTCAAAGGTTCTGTTTCTGTAAGTAACATTATCTTTTTTGTGAGATAAAATATCCGGGTTCCAATGGTATTCCGTAAAGCCATAAATGGTTTTTGTAATTGGGAACTCATAACCCAAACCAACATTACCACTAAAAAAGATCACCGGCATATTACCCGCATACGGGGTAAAGGCAGAAACACTTTTTCTAAACAAATATTCTAAGCGTATCCCCGGCATTAAATACCAATGCGATGACAGTCCTATCGGGTTATAAAATTTTAAATAATTATTCCATTGAAAATAGGTGTATTTGTTTACAGAAAAACTCCCATCGCGTGTTCCAATAAATGGATCAATTAATTCTTTTTCTTTTGCGCCTTTGTGCGTGTATTCTAATTCTGTTTGCCAGCGTATACGATCTCTATTCAGTAATTCAGCAAAAATTCCTGCGCCCCAACTAAAATATTCGCGCGAGATGTGAGAGTTTGGGTAATAAGCATTGTATGGAAAATTATTTGCGACATCTACTTCTGCATCTTTTTCCCCGGCATTTTTATTGGTATAATAGTGTGCAGAATGGTTACCTGCAGCAAAAATGCCAAAACCCCTAAAGAATTGCGCGTTTGCCTGCTGTAAGCATAGGGCTAAAAATAATATGAATACCTTTTTCAATTTATAATCTTTAATTTAAAATTTATAATCTCTAAACACTAACGGCTTCCGAATTGGCGCTAATTTTTTTAACCAGCCCTTGTAAAACTTTACCCGGACCAACTTCAATAAATTGTGTAGCACCATCTGCCACCATTTGTTGTACACTTTGTGTCCATTTTACCGGCGCAGTTAATTGAGCCACTAAGTTTTTTTGTATTTGAATAGGATCCGAAACAGCGTTAGCTGTTACGTTTTGATAAACCGGGCAAATTGGACTGTTAAACCTGGTAGCAGTAATTGCTGCTTCTAATTCTACGCGAGCCGGCTCCATTAAAGGTGAGTGAAAAGCACCACCTACAGGCAATACTAATGCACGTTTAGCGCCGGCAGCTTTTAATTTTTCGCAGGCAATAGCTATACCCTCGTTACTTCCTGATATAACCAATTGGCCTGGGCAATTATAATTTGCTGCAACAACAATATCTCCAGATTGTGTTATTTCGCCACAAATTGTTTCAACTATCGCATCATCCAAATTTAAAATAGCAGCCATTGTGCTTGGGTTAATTTCGCAGGCTTTTTGCATAGCTAAAGCACGCTTGTAAACCAGTTTTAATGCGTCTTCAAAACTCAAACATTTATTGGCTACCAATGCCGAAAACTCTCCTAATGAATGACCAGCAACCATATCCGGAGCAAAATCACTTTCTTTTGTTGCTGCAAGAATAACCGAATGCAAAAAAATAGCGGGTTGCGTGATCTTAGTTTGTTTTAGTTCCTCGTCAGTGCCAGAAAACATGGTTTCGGTGATTTTAAAGCCTAAAATATCGTTGGCATTTTCAAATAATTGCTTGGCCAATGGGTTGTTTTCGTAAAGATCTTTACCCATTCCTGAAAATTGTGAGCCTTGGCCCGGGAAAATATATGCTTTTTTCATCTGTTTTGATTAAATAATAGAGTTGTAAAATTAACAGAATAATGCAATTAAACAAACGCAACGTGCAGGCATTATTTAACTGCAGTTTGTTAGAAATTATATTTATGCCCCCAAAAGTGTGGTTTTAACTGGGCAAAAAAAACGAAAAAAGCCCACCTGGGTTACCAAGCGGGCTTTTTTATTAGGGAAAAACCCTAAAAATTATTTAATAGCAGCAACTTTTTTAGCCAATTTTGACTTAATGTTACCTGCTTTATTCTTATGAATAACGCTTTTTTTAGCTAATTTATCAAGCATACTTGATACTTTAGGTAATAAGTCTTGTGCTTCTTTTTTAGAAGTAGTAGTACGTAGTTTATTTACCGCATTACGAGTTGTTTTTGCGTAGTAACGATTTTCTGTACGTTTAGCATCGTTAGAACGAATGCGCTTGATGGAAGATTTATGATTTGCCATTTCTTTAAATTCTAGTTTTGTACCCAATTTTTGGGAAGGCAAATATACAACTTTTTTTGAATATGCAACTGTTAAAAACAATTTTGCCTTTAAAATCGATTAAAGGTTATTTTTGTAGATATGAGGAAGGCTTTTTTACTATTTTTAATGATGTATTTAGGTTTTTCGGCCTCCTCACAGACTTTAATTACCCAAAAACCCGAAAAAAACCTTGTTCCAAACGGTAGTTTTGAAAATTTTCGCCGAAAAAATAATAATTTAAAGCAAGCCGTGCCTTGGAGGCCAATTGGCACAATAGATTATTATTTTAAACCTTTAGATAATGATACTACCGTTCAAAAGGGCGCCTATAGCGGCGATTGTTATACCGGCTTTCGTTTCCAGAAAAGATATAAAGAATTTGCTCAGGTAAAACTGGCCGAACCGCTTCATAGAGGCACTGTTTACGAGTTTTCTATGCAAATAAAATTAGCTTTTTGGAGTAATGCCATTTTAAAATCGTTTGGCGTATTATTAAGTAAAGGAGGCTATAATAAGCAAGTCGATGCGGTAAAAGCCAATATGATTGACACGGTTTGTAAAAAAGGGGGTTTATTTAAAGCGCATCAATGGTTTACAGTAAAAGGTTACTATAAAGCCGATGGCGGCGAAAAATACATCACCATTGGCAATTTCTCGCCAAAAATTAAAAAAGAAATGGTTAGAATGAACCTTTTTAAAGTTGGATTTAAAGAGTCGTATTATTTTGTGGATGATATTAAACTTGTTAAAAGCAAAGAATTTGAAGAAAAAGTGGATATAGAAATTGTTGGACCAAATTATCGCGATCCTATGCAGGATTCAACTTTACAGGTAAATAAAGATATTAAAGTAGGGGATAAGGTAGGTTTAAATAATATATTTTTTGATAATGGAAGATATTATTTGTTGCCCGAATCGTTTATTGAGTTAAATAAATTAGTACAATATTTATTAAAAAATCCAACTGTTGAAATTCAAATTAATGGACATAGTGATAGTGGAGGATTAAACTATAAGAACCAAAAAATGTCGGAGTTGCGCGCTCGCGAGGTGTTTGAGTATTTAATTAAAAAAGGAGTTCAAAACAAAATGTACTTTAAAGGCTTTGGAAGTTCGCAGTCGGTAGCATCAAATGATACGGATGAGGGCAAAGCAAAAAACCGACGGGTAGAATTTCAAATAATTAAAAAATAAATATGTCAGGAGAAAAATTAATTATTGATAACCCAAAAACGATCAAGGCCTGGACGTTTTATGATTGGGCTAATTCAGTTTTTCCATTAGTAATTACATCTGCCATCTTCCCAAATTTTTATGATTATGTTACCACACATGAGAATAAAGAATTTATTGGGCACACGGTTACTTTTTTTGGAAGAGATTTTGAAAATCAAAACATTTACACCTTTGTTTATGCGTTTGCTTTATCCATTGTTGTTTTAATTTCTCCGATCTTAAGTGGTATTGCAGATTATTTAGGAAACAAAAAACGTTTTCTTCAGTTTTTTTGTTACCTGGGTTCTATTTCGTGTATGTGTTTATACTTCTTTTCAAGAAAACATCTAGAGCTAAGTTTTATTCCATTTATAACCGCTACAATTGGTTTTTGGGGAAGTTTAGTTTATTATAATTCTTACCTGCCCGAAATTGCCAGTTCCGAAAACCAAGACAAGGTTAGCGCCAGAGGTTTTGCCATGGGTTATTTTGGAAGTTCGTTATTGCTAATTATTTGCCTTGTTGGAATTATGGTTTTTAAACGAAATGATGAAACAAATACGGGTTTTTTTAGAGTAGAATATTCGTTTCTTTTAACTGGAATTTGGTGGTTGGGTTTTGCGCAATACACCTTTAAAAATTTGCCAAAATTAAATCATCAGTCTCATGGCAAAGATGGGAAAGGATTAATAGCAAAAGGATTTAAGGAGCTTAGATCTGTTTTTAAACAAGTGCTTAAGCAGCCACAATTAAAACGTTTTTTAACCGGGTATTTTTTTTACAACATGGGTGTACAAACCATTATGGTGGTTGCGGTTTTGTTTGCCAGAAACGAAATTGTTTGGGAAAGCGAAAAAGCAAAAACAACTTCTTTGATCGTTAGTATTTTAATTATTCAATTTGTTGGCATTGCAGGTTCTTTTTTATTCTCAAAACTATCTTCAATAGTTGGTAATATAAAAGCATTAATGGTTGCCATTTTTATTTGGATATTTATTTGTGTGTTCACTTATATGTTTGCCTACTTTCCTGTACACTTTTATATTGTGGCCTTTTTGGTAGGCTTGGTAATGGGTGGTATACAAGCTTTATCAAGAAGCACCTATAGTAAATTATTACCTCAAACAGATGATAATACCAGCTTTTTCAGTTTTTTTGATGTAATGGAAAAATTAGGGATGATTCTTGGAACCGTAACGTTTGGTATAATAAGCGAAACCATTGGTGGTATGCGTCCTTCTATATTATCCCTTATTATTTATTTTGTGTTGGGTTTTTTGATCTTACTCACAATGAAAAAAAGTATTGGAGAGAAAGCAACTTAATTTTTCTCTCCCCCTCCGTCGCTTCGCGCCATCTCCTCCAAGAGGAGGATACTAAACGCTTAGGCGCATAGTGTCCCTCTCCTTGAGAGGGTACCCAAAGTCCCGATAATTATCGGGAGGGAGAGGGAAAAATGAAACGAATATAATTTTTGTTAACTCTTGATCGAAAATCCATTCTAACAAAAACAAATGCATCATCTTTGTATTATAATTAAATATGGTGTACAGGTTTTTTATATTTTTTATGTTGTTTCGTTTTTTGAGTTTTTCTCAACTAACGTTCAATGATCAAAATACAAACCTAGGCACGATCGCCGAAACCTTCGAAATAAAGGGAGATGTTTTTGTAAAAAACAACACGGCAAAAAAGATCTTTTTAATGCGCGCAGATGCTGATAAAGGTGTTAAAGTGTATTCTTCAAAAAAAACATTACAACCCGGAGATACCTGTATGATCATTATTTCTTTTTTTCCGGAGGCTGCCGGAAAGTTTAAAAAGAAAATTAATTTAGTTACAAGTGATAATGCGCTCCCTTATGAAATAACGATTTCTGGAAATTTATTGAAATTAAAAAGAGACGATAAATTAGCTTGTTTTTATTTTGGTAACAGAAAAAATACGTCAATAAAAACTACTACAGAGCCAATTGTAGTAAAAAATAATAACGACAAAAAAGATAACAGCAATAAGCTCCCCGATAATTCTTCACAACCTAAAATTGATACTGTTTGGGAAAAGCCACCGGTAGTATTAAAAGAAACAGATCCTAATGAACTTTCCGTTTTAGGTTTTAAACCTAACAACATTTTATTTTTAATAGATGTTAGTAGTTCCATGAAAGATTCTTTAAAGTTGCCTCTAATGAAGTTGGCTTTACATACTTTGATAGATGCTGTTAGAGAAATTGATGTGATCACTTTGGTAACTTATGCTGATAGTGTTAAAATAATTAAAGAAGCTATTAAAGGGTCTAATAAAGAAGAACTTCATAAGGTAGTAGATGGATTAAAAGCAAAGGGATTAACCAAAGGGAATAAAGCTATTTTGTTCAGTCAGCAATTGGCGCAAAAACATTTTATTGTTGAGGGAAATAATCAAATTATTATGGCCACTGATGGTAAATTTAGATTTTACAGTGAAGATCAAAATACATGGACCCAAAAACAATTAGACAAAAAGATTGTTTTAACTACGGTGGCTTTTGGAAATGATAGGGATGCCATTAACAACCTGAAAGAGATATCAGAAAAAGGAGAAGGTTCTTTTATTCATATTAAAAAACGATATGGCAGTGAGGATAAGTTGTTGAATGAAATAAAAATGAGAAGTAAACGATAAAAATTAACTTGTAAATTAAGGTTATGAATAAAATAATTATGTCATCATTTTTAGTTGCGGTTGTTGGCTTTATGTCTTGTCAAAACTCAGCTAACACAAACGAAAAACAAACAGTAAATAAAAAAATTATGGATACGAGTTATAAAAAAACAGACGATGAGTGGAAAAAAATATTAACCCCCGAACAATATTATGTTCTTCGCCAAAAAGGAACAGAGCGTGCCGGAACTGGCGAATACAACAATCACACAGAAAAAGGTTTTTATACTTGTGCAGGATGCGGGACCGAATTATTTTCTAACGAACAAAAATTTGATAGTCATTGCGGTTGGCCAAGTTTTGATGGCGAATTAGGTGGTGGAGATCGTGTTTTAAAAGTAAAAGATTTTTCTCATGGAATGATTCGTACCGAAATTGTATGCGCAAAATGTGGCGGACACCTCGGGCATATTTTTGATGATGGTCCAACCGCTACTGGGCAACGCTATTGCGTTAATAGTTTGAGTTTAGGGTTTAAACCTTCCGAAGATAAGGAAGAGAAAAAATAAAGATCACACCTGTCAGGTTTTAAAAACCTGACAGGTGTTAGATCTAAAATAATGGTTGAACCGGTTTATTCTGTAAAATAGTTTCAATTTTTTCCAATACTTCAGCTGTAAGTAAAGGTAAAACATCTAAAGCTGTAATTGTTTCTTTTAATTGTTCAGGCTTACTGGCACCCAAGATCACAGTGCTAACGTGTGGGTTTTTAGCACACCAAGCAATTCCTAATTTTGGTAAACTGGTACCAATTTCTTTTGCAAGTAAATCTAACTGTTTTGTTTTTTCAATTCTTGACTGATCTCCCAATGTACGTTCCTTTAACCAATCCATTCCTTCAATGTGCAAACGGTTATCGGTTGGCATAGCGTTATTGTATTTTCCGGTAAGTAAACCACTCGCAAGGGGACTCCAAATGGTAGTTCCTAAACCAAAATCTTTGAAAAGTAGTAAAAAATCTTTTTCAATTTTTGTGCGTTCAAACATATTGTATTGCGGTTGCTCCATGGTTGGCCCTATCAATCTGTTTTTTTCGGCAAAAACAAATGCTGCCATTAATTCATCGTTAGCCCATTCGCTGGTACCCCAATATAAAATTTTACCTTGTTGTATCAATGTATTCATTGCCCAAACAGTTTCCTCAATGGGAGTGTTTTTATCCGGACGATGACAAAAGAACAAGTCAACATAATCTACTTGTAAACGTTTTAAAGCAGCGTGGCAGCCTTCAATAATATGTTTACGAGACAAACCAATTTGGTTTGGTTTTCCCTCTTCGTAACCAAAATATACTTTGCTTGACAGGCAATAAGAACTTCTGGCCCAATTTTTTTTCTTTAAAATAGTACCCATTACTTCTTCCGATTTTCCACGGGCATAAATTTCGGCATTATCAAAAAAGTTTACGCCGTTTTCATATGCAATGCTCATCAATTCATCGGCTGTTGTATCGCCAATTTGTTTACCAAAAGTTACCCAACTTCCAAACGAAAGCGCACTAACTTGTAAGCCCGATTTGCCTAATCTTTTGTATTCCATAATTTTCTTGTAAAACCTAAAGGCATCGTAATTTTGTATAATAAAAACGGGAGGCTGATGGTTTCCCTTTTTGTTTAATTAAATGCTGAATTTTATTTAACTAAAATAATTTTTTTTTCTAAAAATTCAAATGACTTTTTAACGCTCGTTTGTAAGATCTCACCTTGCTCTCTCATGTCAGTATCTTCTTCTTCATACAGCCAATTAATGGTTGCGTTAGAATTTTCAATACTAGTTATTGTTCTAATTATTTCTAATGTAATTCGCGCTGTAGAGGTGCTTAAATAAGAAAAATCAATAGATAAGGTGATTTTTTTGGGTGAGGTTAATTTAAAATCTTCCAGCCATGTAAGTACTGGTTTGTAAAAGCTAATAACATCTTCAGGTAACGATCTTCCTTTAATCATTAGTTCTCCAGAGGTTTTAAAAATTATTTCCGGTGTCCTTTTTGTTTTAGTAATTACTAAATTTTTCATATTGAGTGAATTTCGAGTGCAAAAGTAGGATAACTATAAATTCAAATTTTTGAATTATGACGAGTTGCGCTTTTAGCACGACGAACTAAAGTTAAAAAATGTTATAAAATTTAATTGCGCCAGTTGGTTAAATATTACAGTTAGTTCAAAAAAAAGGGAAGCCGTATTTTGCTTCCCTTTTAAATTTATAAGAATGATTGTTTATTTTGAAACGATGATCTTAGTTTTAATTAATTGATCATTGTTTTTGCCAAC
>JBEIEI010000096.1:0-10677 GCA_040382975.1 Flavobacteriales bacterium | reverse complement strand
ATTAATATTTTTTGGAGGCATAAGTCTTTTGGTATATATTATTTTATTGATAATAATTCCTGAATCTAAATCAACTGCCGATAAATTTGCTATGCGTGGCGAATCGGCCAATATTAATAACATTATGAAATCTTTTAAAGAAGAAGCAAATGATGTAAAGAACCGTTTTAAAAATAACGATTTTGCAAATACTGCTAGCGGTAATATTTCTAGAATATTGAACGGTTTCTTTAATATCGTTGGTCGTATAATAGGATTATTTCTTTTGTTTTTAGGCTGTGCGTTTTTGTTTGCTTACATCACTTCTTTGTTTGGTATTTCTGTTGCTGATTCTAATTCAGATATTTCAAATTGGAAATCGGTGATCTTTAGTTCTTCAGGAAATTATGCACTTGGTATTCTTGCCTTTGTAATTGTTATAGGTATTCCAATTTTTATGTTGTTGTATGCAGGAATAAAGTTATTATTCAAAATTTCTTACAGTAATCGTTGGTTGAATTTAAGTTTAGGTTTAATATGGTTGGTTGGTTTGATCATTGGATTTTTTGTAACTGTTTCAACAGTTAAACAATTCAGCGAGAATTCTAGAGTAAAAGAGGTGGTTGAATTGCATGGGCTAGGGGATACGATCGTAATTAAACTAAACCCGGCACTTTCAACATTAAAAACATTAAATTACGATAACCATGATGATCTGGATACTTATTTTGGAAAAAACCATGGCGGATATCAATTTGGCGAGGTGAAAGGTAAATTAAGTATTATTGGCTTTGCAGGATTAGATGTTGTTGAAAGTAAAACAGACAGTGTAGAGTTAGTGATCAATTATACTTCAAGAGGTCCAACCAAAAGAGATGCTAACGAAAATGCTAAAACAATTAAATATTCGTACAAACAATTAAACAATCAATTAATTTTTGACGAGATATTTTCTGTGATAGAAGGGGCAAAATTCTCTGCACAAGAAGTTGACATTAAACTTAGTTTGCCAAAAGGAAAGGTGATCTACTTTGATAAAAGTGTAAAAAATTTATTGGATGATGTTGAAAACACAACCAACACTTGGGATGGCCATATGGTTAGTCGCAGATGGCAAATGACGGAAAATGGTTTAAAATGTATTGATTGCGAAGGTTTGGATTTTGATGATGAAGATTACCATGACGGTGATAAAGTAACTAAAACCGTAGTGATAGAAAATGGTGAAGTGATCATTAACGAAACTAAAACACAATCAAATGGCGTTGTAATTAATAAAGAAGGATTAAAAATAAACGGTAATGATGCTGAGATAAAAATAGATGAAAATGGTATTAAAATAAAAACACCAAAAGAACCTAAAGAACCTAAAGAACCAAAGGAACCAAAGGAGCCAAAGCATCCGAATAATTAAGTGTTTTAAAATGCAGGCTGTAACTTTTATAGAAGTTATACGTCTTAGCTGATAATTGTTTTTTTCATGTGAACCAAACCGCAATTCCTTGCTGCAAATTAGGGGTTGCGGTTTTTGTTTAATTAAGGAGATGTCATACCGAAAGGCTTGACGTGAATATGTTGAGGCCTGAGGAATCTATATTTAGAACAGATTTCTCTTGTTGTCGAAATAGCAACCAATCACTTCTTCAAGAACATCAAATTTCGTTTTAAGCCTTTATATTTGGTTCTTTTAACTGCCGAGTTTTTAAAAATAAAATTAAAGGTTTCTTCTGTAATATCATTCCATTCGGCTTCTGTGTAATTGAGTAAACCGTTAGTATTTTTAAACTGTGCTTGGTTATGCGGCATGCTAAAACTATTCCATGGGCAAACATCCTGGCAAACATCGCAGCCAAATGCCCAATTGTCCATTTTAGCTTTAAACTCTGTTGGAATGTTGTCTTTTAATTCAATGGTTAAATAACTAATGCATTTGCTGCCGTCAACAACATAAGGCGCAACAATAGCCTCCGTAGGGCAGGCGTCAATACACTTAGTGCAGGTGCCGCAATAATCTTTTATCGGTCCGTCGTATTCTAATTCAACATCAATAATTAATTCAGCAATAAAAAAGAAAGAGCCTTGTTGTTTATTAATTAAGTTGCTGTTTTTTCCAACCCAACCTAAACCACTTTTTGCCGCCCAAACTTTATCCATAACCGGAGCACTATCCACAAATGCTCTGCCGGACACATTTCCGATTTCTTGTTTTAAAGAAAATAAAAATTCATTTAGTTTATCTTTAATTACCTCGTGATAATCTTTACCATAAGCATACTTACTTATTTTTGGAGCGTCTGTAACTTGAGTTTGTTCGGGGTAGTAATTATATAATAATGAAATAACTGATCTTGCACCATCAACTAATAATCTTGGATCTAAACGTTTGTCGAAGTAATTATCCATATACTTCATCTCACCATGTTTATTTTCCTTTAACCATTTTTCTAATCGTGGCGCTTCTTCAGTTAAGAATTCGGCTTTACTGATACCGCAAAAATCAAAACCAAGTCGTTTTGCTTCCTTTTTTATAAAAACCGAATGCTTATTTGTATTACTTTTCAACACGGTAAAGGTATCAAACTATTAAAAAACACCTAAAAAGCTCAAATCTAAATCGTTAAACATGGTTTTTTACATATTTAACAATTATTTAATCGACTAAATTTGTTTTTTGACCGATAAATTTCGGATATTTGCACCGAAATTAGAAAAACACATGTAAAAAACTGAAATTCAGATGATTACATATAAACATCTGATTAACAATATAATAACTTTAAAATAACAAGACAATGAAAACATCAAACCCGTTTATCGATTCAATGGTTGAAACTCAAACACAGTATTTAAATACGTGGATGGACTCTGCAAAAAAAATGCAAGCAGCGCTTAGTAACGGTAACATCGCACACGAAGGACAAACAATTTTTAAAGAATTGTTAGAAAAACAAATGTCAATTTTAAACGGTATGCAACAATCTTCTGCAAACATGTTTAATGCAGGCGAAAAAAATCCTCAGGAGTTTTTCAAAAATTGGTTCAACCAACAATCTGGTTACGCTAAGCAAATGGCAGATTTTAATCAAAGCATCAACAACAGTTTCCAAAGTTATGGTAAACCTGCTCAAGATTACATGTCAAATTTTGGTCAAACAAATACTGCTTTTACAAATATTTATAATTCATGGATGAACACATTAAATTCATCATTCGACTCAATGTCTAATAACATGGCAGGTGGTTTTAATAAAGATGTTTTCACAAACTTTATTCAAGGCAACCAAATGTATGCTAAAATGCAAGAGTTTTTTCAGCCAATGGCTGAGGCAATGAAAAAAGGTCAGTTTAACATGGATTCTTTTAAGAATTATTTTACTCCTGATAGTTATAGCAATTTAACTAAACAAATGTTTGGTAGTTTTTATAATACTGCTTCTTTAAAAGATGTGTATGATAATGGGATGAAACAAGTGCAAGGATTTTTTGTGAATAACAATAATATGGCAAAAGATTATTACGCCCAAGTTCAAAACATGTCAAAAGAATTCCCAAGTTTATTTGCCGGTGATGCCTCAAACATTAAAGAACTTTACAGTAAAGTAAATAATGTATTTGGTAAAACGTTTGAGCCATTATTAAAATTAGCTAGTCCTGGTAAAGAAAAAGAAAACGTTGAAGCTACAATTGCTTTAATGGATAAAATGACTGAATACAGTCTTAAACAATCAGAATTACAAATGCAATTACAATCTACTACTCAAAAAAGTATAGAAAAAGTTGCACAACAATATGCTGAAAAATTTAATAACCCTGCAAATTTAACACAAGTGCCTAATGCACAAGAAATGTATAATGAGTGGGTAAAAATTAATGAACAATTATTTACTGAATTATTTGCAACTGAAGAATTCAGCAAAGTAAAAGCAGAAGCTTTAAATTTAAGCATGGATGTTAAAAAACATTTTGAACACCAGTTTGAGCATACTTTCGAAAATTACCCTATCGTTTTTAAATCGGATGTTGAAGAAATGCAAAAAACCGTTTATGAATTAAAAAAACAAGTTAAAGAACTGCAAACTAAATTAGCAATGCAAAATGCTGCAAGTGTTGAATTATTTGAAGATGATAAGAATTCTAAGAACAAGAAAAAATAATACTTATAGCTAAGAACTCTAAAAGCCGTCCGTTTGTGTGTTTGCAGGGCGGTTTTTTTTGTTTATATTAGTTACACTAACGTTTAATTATGGAAACTAACATGATACAAGAAATGGCTGAACTTAGCCAAAAAGTTTTAAAGGGTTATGAAACTTTAAAAGAAATAAAAGATATTGAAATTGCTACAACGCCTAAAACTGCGGTTTATAACGAAGATAAATTAACCTTATACCGTTACGATCGTGATACGGATGCATCATTTAAAACACCGGTACTGATAATATACGCCTTGGTTAACACCTATAAAATGCTCGACATTCAGCCGGATCGCAGTTACATTAAAAATTTATTGGATTCAGGTTTAGATGTTTATTTAATTGATTGGGGTTATCCAACTCAAGGAGATAGATTTTTAAGCATGGATGATTATGTGAATGGCTACATTAATAATTGTGTAGACTTTATTCGCAAAAAAAATCGTGTCGAAAAAATTAATATTTTAAGTATTTGTCAAGGTGGTACATTAAGTGTTATTTACTCATCTTTATTTCCAAATAAAGTAAAAAATTTAGTTACACACGTTACACCAATTGATTTTAGTACCAACGACGGTTTGCTTTTTAGATGGAGCAGAGAAATGGATTTTGATAAATTAGTGGAAGGCAATCATGGCTTGATCCCGGGAGATTTTTTAAATCAAGGGTTTGATATGCTAAAGCCTATGATGAAAGTTCAGAAACAACAAACGCTTTCAAATAGTTTAGAAGATAAAGATAAATTGATGAACTTTTTGAGAATGGAAAAATGGATAAGCGAAAGTCCTGACCAAGCCGGAGAATGTTTTAGGCAATTTATGAAAGAATTGTATCAGCAAAACAAATTGATAAAAGCAGAATTAGAGGTGGGAGGTAAAAAAGTAAATTTAAAAAATCTTACTTCGCCGTTACTGAATATTTACGCAACAGAAGATCATTTGGTGCCTCCTGCAGCAACTATTCCTTTAAACGATCATGTTGGCAGTAAGGATAAAGAATTATATAGCTTTAAAGGCGGTCATATTGGTGTTTTTGTAGGAAGTAAATCTCAAAAAGAATTGGCGCCGGCAGTTACTGCTTGGTTAAAAAAACGCGATAGTTAGTTCTAAAAAACTTTAATAAAAAAGCCGTATTTAGATATCTGAATACGGCTTTTTTTATTAATAATGCGCTTAGTATGCGTAATCACTTAAATAATCAAAGTTAGGGGTTAGCTTACCATCTTTACAAATGGTTGCACGCTCTATCACACCATCTTTGTCTTCAGATATTAAAAATGGCAATACGCGTTCCGTTAGGTCTTTTCCAAAATCATCACTGGCATCTCTTGGGAGTTCGCATGGCAAATTATCTACTGCCATTACACAAATAGTATCTTTATTAAATGGCAGGTCTTCTTTTCCGGTTACAATATTGTATCCGTAAAATGGCTGATTAATGGTGCTTGATCTTAAGGTGGTAGGAACAGAACCATCAAGATCACAGGTGATATCTGCAATTACAGAAATATGAAAATCTGCTGCTTTCATATCTTCGTTATCAAACATTTTTGGAGAGCGAGGATCCCAGAAGTGGGCAGAGATAAAAAGATCGGTTGCTTTTGTAAATGCTCCAAATTTAGAAACAAAATGTTCAGGATGTTTGAAGAAATCATTCAGGTCAAAATTATGATCATCGGCTCTTTCAACATAATCTCTTGGATTTAATTGGCAATACACCGGTTCGCGAAACGAAGCCATTAAAAATTCTTCAGGGGTAACTTTTCTAATACGTAATGCGCTTAATGTTTCAATTACACCATTAGCAACACGGCCACCGCCCGTTAAAGCAATTTTAATATTTGGTAATTTAACGCGCTTCAATTCCTCTTCCATCTCGGCTCTATCACGGCAAAGGTTGGCGGGTTTTAAACGAAAAAGATCATATTTTAAACCGTATCCTAATATTCCATTATAAGCGCCAACAACACCGGCATATCTTCCAAAGCCAATGATACGGTTATGATTTTTATCTGTTAAGGTTTCGTAATCTATCATTTGTATTTTCTTCTCTAGCATGGCCTTTATCAACTTTTGATTGTGCGCCTGCTTCTTGATTGTATGCGAAAAGAAAAAATATTTTTTATTAGGTAGGATCGATTCTTTGGGTACTTCTTTTACGCCCATTAAAACATCACAATCACTAAGGTCTTCTTGTAATGTAATTCCAAACGAGGTGTATTCTTCATCGCTATAACACCTTATTTTGCTTGGTTGCACTACTATTTCAACATTTGGATATTTTCTATTTAATTCCGAACAAATTAATGGAGTAAGTGGCACGCGCTTATCTGGCGGGCTTTTTTCTTCGCGCAAAACGCCTATCTTAATTTTCTGCATTCTATTTTGTATTTTTACAAAGATAACATTTATGCCATTTTTAAAGCAATTTTCGAGTATTATTTTTATTGTCTTTTTTGTCTGCTCGCAAGTTTTTTCGCAACAGGCAAAAGAGTCGGCCTTGCTTAAAAAATATTCTCCGGCACAATTAAAGCAAGATGCCGAATTGATGAAAAACATTGTAATGTCAATGCACCCTGGCATTGGTGTTTATAATTCAAGAGATTTTTATTTAAATTTATTTGATACCTACATTGGAAGTTTAAAAGACAGTTTGAACGAAAAACAATTTCGTATTAAAACAAAAATAATTTTAGATCAACTGCATTGTGGTCATACAGAGGCTTTACTTTCTAAGGCTTATTATAAAGAAGCAGCAAAGCAAACGTATAATTTTTCTCCTTATTTTTTTATACCTATAAAAAACAAAGTATATATGTTGGCCGCTTTAAATAAAAAGAAGGACACGTTATTAAAAAAAGGAGTCGAGATCATTTCTATCAATGGCATTTCTACCGATTCGATCTTACGATATTCTAAACGATTTATTAGTTCTGACGGTTTTAACCAAACCGGAAAAGAACATTATTTGCAATTAGGCTTTAATGCTTTTTACCCTTCACTTTTTGGAAGACCTGATACCTTTACTGTTGACTATTTATCTGGTAATACCCTTAAGCGTGTAAAATACAGATCGATCAAATTAAAGACCATTCCGCCATTGCCATTAGAAATTAAAACAGATAGTTCCTTTAAGCATTATCATTTGGCGAACATGCAATTTGGTTATTTAGATGAAGACAATGTTACCATGCATTTAAAATTGCGTTCATTTTCGCGTAAACGATCTAAAATGGCTTACCGAAAAATTTTTAGAAAACTCAAAAAGAATAAAACAGAAAATTTAATACTCGATCTTAGGAATAATGGAGGAGGAAGTATTGAGAATTGTTATAATTTATTAAGTTATTTGCTGGATACAGCTCAAACACAAACTCTGCGAACTTCCATCCGGTCTTATCCTTATAAACAATACACCAGTCTGCCGGTGATCTTTAAGTTAATGCGATTTGGATTAGGAACAATTTCAAAAAAGAAAATAATAAACGATACCGATAATTTTGTATATACCATTAAGCCTCGCAAAAAGAACCACTATAATAATAAGATCTTTGTTGTAATAAACGGTGGTTCCTTTTCTGCATCTTGTTTAGTAGCGGCCTATCTAAAAGCCAATAAAAAAGCTGTATTTATTGGTGAAGAAACTGCAGGGGCAATGGAAGGTTGTAATGCTGGAATTACGCCATACTACACCTTACCAAACACCAAGGCAAAAATACGTATGCCTGCTTTTAGGGTCGTGCACGATGTCTGTCCTACAATTACAGGACATGGAATTTTACCGGATCATGAAATTGAATATAGTATTATGGATATTTTAAACAGAAAAGATCTGGAAATAATTAAAGCTAAAGAATTGATCCGACTTACTAAGGAATAAAAAATTTATTAGTTTAGTATATTATATTTTTATTTAATTGGGTTAATGCCAAATAATATTTTATTAAATAGAATTGCCAATATTGGCGTTAAAAAAAACTATCAGCCTTGGGAGATCCTCCTCACTCGAAAATTAAATTCATCCTCTTTTCTTGGGTTTATTTTTATTAATAGGTTATTCTGGATCTGTATATGAATTATTGATTGTATTCGCATTGGCTCCGTTGGTTCTTGTTCTAAATAGTAAATTCAACTACATTGTTGCTTCTTATTTGTTTACTTTGATCAGCTGCTTCCTGTTCTTCTTTCTTTCAGTAAAACCGGCCCGGAAGCCTCTGCTATCCTTTATTTTTTCCATTTGTTTTAGTTTTAACGCAAATGTTGGGGCGAAGTGAAACTTACATTCACCTTGTTGTTCAATTTATTTTGTGTTCTATTACAATTTTTGGAATTATTTTTTCATTTCATTTTGGTTTTTTTTGTGGTTATTTCAGGGGCATTAATTGCTCCGGTAATGTGTATTAATATCTTACTTAGTTTTTTTATAGCATTGGCTTTTATTTTTATTATCTCTTTTGATGGAAATAAACAAGAGAAACAAATTAATAGTGTACTAGGAGAAAAAATTTTTTATTGGTAGAATTATTTCACCGGGTTAAAAACAATTTAAATTTGGTAACCACTTTGTTGAATTTAAAAAAGATTACCAAGGTGAAATTACTATTGAGTTAAAAGATAATGGTTCGGGAAATATGACCCAACAGCAAAAAAAATCTCTAAGCTTAGGTTTGATCAATTAACATAGCGAACAATTAGAAGGCGAATCTAATTTTGTGAACAATAACGGACTACAATTTAATTTAAAATTTAAAAGCAATAAGTCTTTTAAAGTGGTTCTATCGCATTTATCATTTCAAACAATTCTTTTTCTATTTGCGGGCTCATTAAAGAAACGTTTTCTTGCCAGGAGTAAATAATATAAAAATGATCATCTACTTTAGCAAGGTAACGAATAACATCAAACGATTTTTTGTTTGTTTTTGAGTCTGTAAAATTTGATTTTTTTCTTTCGAATGAAAAGAATTTGTTTTTTGTTTTATCGTATTTTTCTACATTTTCAAATCTTAATGCGCCAACAAAATTACGTTTGGTAGAATCTAACCCCCGATTGTGTGCTAGGATAAACCACTACATTTAGCTTACCATCTTTATGTTGTTTAGTGAATTTAACACCCGAGCATTTACATAAAGCATTTCCCGTTTCTTCCCAATTCAATTTAGAGCCAAACTCCTCGGCAACCCAGCCAGAGGGGGGAGTATATTTTAATTTTAAAGGTTTTGATTTAACGGTTTCCTGAGCAGAGATAATACTTGCAGCTGTGATTAAAAGAAATAAAAATAATTTTTTCATAGACTTAATTTTAGTTAAATATAAAAATAAATCTAGCTTTTGCCTCTAAAATATAGTAACTTTACTTTGTTCTTTGAAGGAATTAGCTGTTTTTTGATAATTTAAAATTTATCATTCAACATTAAAAATTCCAAACGGGCCCGACCGGATTTGACAGTAAGCGCATTAGATATGTAAGCATGTAGAGCGTTGTAAGAATGGCTCTTTAAATTTAACTTTCAAAACTTTTATTTGGCGAAGAGAATTCTTACGCTATGGCTGCTTAATTTAGAATTAAGTGTCCTTTGCTTTCCAGGGAGCTAAGCTGCTCTGCGCCTTGGGTAAAGCATCATAAATGTGTAGTTTGTTTTACAAATGCTATTATGTAAAGCAATATTAATAGCTAAGTTAGGGGTTGGTTTGATATAACGCCTGCCCTTCGCCTACAACCAAGTTATAACTAAACGTGTAGAAAGCTTATTTATTCCTTATTTGGACGAGAGTTCGAATCTCTCCGGGTCCACTCTGAGGGAAAGCACACCAAAATTGGTGTGCTTTCTTTTTTTAGATCCTCCGAAACCCTTGTCAATACTGAGTATTCTGGACATCACCTTATTCAATTCGAGAGTTCGAACTTTTTTTTCTCCATAAACTAAGCCTGAGGGAAAAATCGAACTCACTATCTGTCTTTTTACTGCTGTTTCACTATACATATAGTGCTTTCCGAGGTTCGAAATTAAGTCGGTAGCCTCTGCCAGTTTTGACCCAATATTATGCATACTTGCACTTACATTATTTAATTCGCAAGTTAATTGAGTAATTTTTTCTTCTATATCAATGCGCATGGATTTAAATTCTGTGGCATCAATTTCACCATCCAACATTAAACTTCTTGCATTAGAAATACGCTGATGTTGCTTTGCTATTTCTTTGTTTACTTTTTCCAATTCTGCTTTGCCCGAAGTGTTATTGTTTTTCAATTTTTCACTGGCCAATTTAGAAAACAACTTTATACTGTTTGGTTTTGGTTGCACCACTTGCAATAATTCAACGAAGGCCTCATTAACCAATTCTGCTTTTTGTCTTTCTTTGCATCCTTGCGAACAATGATAATACGGATAAAGTTGTCCCATCTGTCCTTTGGAACAAGATGCAGTTAATTGCTTACCACATTTCGGACAAATTAATATCCCTCTTAATGGAAATTCATCACGAATGGTTTTGAATGAACTTGGGAGAT
>JBEIEI010000095.1:0-10718 GCA_040382975.1 Flavobacteriales bacterium | reverse complement strand
GTAAATCGAATTAAACATAAATTTAGAAAATGATCGTAATAAAACGAATAGAATTTAAATAATTTGGAAAAGAAAGAGGGATAGTGCTAAATAAGAGTGTACTAATTTATTTTAGCCTGTATACTTCTTACAGCCTTTACAACAAGAGCTCTAGGAATAAAGCGAACGATATTTGCCATCACACGATTCATGAAGCCATGTATAGCAACTGTTTTGCCTTGCATCATGGCTTTGTACCCGTATTCGGCCACTTCTTTTGCACTAGCTATTTTTTTGCCTTTAAACAATTTGCTATCCTGTAACGCCGCGGCCTCTAAAAAACCTGTCTCGGTGGGGCCTGGACATAATGTGGTAACTGTAACGCCTTTATCGCGCACTTCATTATCTATTGCTTCCGAAAAACTGAGTACATAAGCTTTGCTTGCATAATAAATTGCCATGGTTGGTCCGGATATAAATGCTGCGATAGAAGCCACGTTCATAATCTTTCCCGATCGGCGTTTTACCATGTCTTGTAAAAATAATTTTGTAAAGTGTGTAAGTGCAGTGATATTTAGGTTTATCATTTGCAATTCTTTTTCCCAATTGGTTTCGGTAAAAAAACCATAATCGCCAAAACCTGCATTATTAATTAAATAATTAACTGCTATGTTTTTATGTTTTAATTCATCATAAACTTCTTGCGGGGCATTTGGCAGCGAAAGGTCTTTACCAATTATGTGAACCGAAATTTTATATTGAGATTCTAATTCTGTTTTAATTTGGTTAAGTTTGGAAATGTTCCGCGCCACCAAAACTAAATTATCGCCTTTTGACGCATGAATTTTGGCTAACTCTAAACCAATACCGTTTGATGCTCCTGTAATTAATGCTGTTGCCATATTTCTTAAATTTAGGTAAAGGTACAGTCTGCTTTTAGATCCTACAAACGAAACGTGGGTAGTTTAAGATCAAGTCCCTTTTTATTAAGCCAGCTTAACTTCATTATTCTTGTTTTTTAGGTAAATACTTTTTTGCTGAATTTGAATGTTTTCGCGATTAAAATAAGATAACACAACATATTAAAAGGTGATTGTTAATATGCTTTTTGGAGTATTAAGATCTAAAACTTATCTTTAGTTATAATTACAGTATAAAAAGTATAAAAATGAAAACTTTCAAATCGCTTTTGGTAATATTTCTAATTGTAGTGTGTGTGCCAATTTTTGGACAAACCCCTGTTTACGACGACCTTGTGTTTGACGAGGATGAAATGAAAACCGCTTATAAGCCCGTGGGTAAAAGCTTTGAGGTGTTAAAGTCAAAAAAGGGTACTGGTGGAATGCCAAAAGTACCAAGTGCTGACGCTATAAAAACGGCAGAGATAACCGATATTATTTTGGTTTTTTCTGAAACTACCGAAGATGCTTCAGCTACTCGCGAAGAGAGTAATCGCGAGCGTTGGGAGAATTTAATACTAACCTATCCTGAGTTTTTTCAATTCAGTACCAATTATAAAAATATTTGCCAATGCAATATTGGCGGCGATGCAGAGGCCTTAAAGCCAACGCAGGGATTTTACATTTATTATAAAGTGGCTGCACCAAAGGTTGAAACGCCGGTTGCGGCTGTAAAAGAAGAAAAGGCTGAAGTAAAAGAAGTTGCAAAGGTTGAGAAGAAAGATGCTTCAACAAGCTCAGCAACCAATAAAGAAGTAAAGGAAACTAAAAAGAGCGATGAAGTTGTAAAAGAAAAGAAGGAGGATAAAAAAGAAGCTGTTAAAGAAGTTAAGAAAGAAGAAAAAATTACCCAAAAAGAACCCGAAGAAAAAGAAGAAGACCTGAATGCTACCACCGAAGGGCCAAAGCAAACCAGCTCCATAGAACTTTCTAGTGCAAAACCAAAAAAGCCTGGGTATAATAAACCAAGAAAGGCAAAAAGTCCGAAGGCCTGCCGACCGCCGTTTTATGGCACAGGAGATGAGGATTTGAATATTTTCTTTAAAGAGAACATTACGCTTACCAAAAAACAACGCCGTCAGGTAAAAGGCGATCTTTCTATTTTAAAATTGTCGTTAAATTTTGACGGGTCAATAAAAAAGGCCATGGTAAATGGCGCTAACACTGCGTTAAATGATTATGTAAGTTCAGCAGTTAAAAGTATGGACTCTTGGAATCCTGCTGTTAAAGGCGGGTATTCTGTTAAGTCGGAAATTAAGATCACTTTAAAGTACGATAAAGCAACCAAGGCAATAAGACCATTTGAAGTGGCAATTACACCGCGCCCGGCACCAAAGTGCTTGGAGTGTAAGAGCGACTCAGAAATTTTCGGATCGGACTAAAAAAACAGCTTAGATTAAATAGATCCTTCTTTTTTAAGATATAAAAGCTGAAACGATTATGTTGTTTCAGCTTTTTAATTTATACGGTTATAAGCAACTCGTTCCTATACTTATCTAGAATACTTGATTTAGATAAAAAACCAATGTAAATACCTTCTTTTACAACAGGTAAATTCCATTGGCCCGATTCTTCAAACTTTTTCATTATTGAAAATATGTCTTCACTTGAATCAATTATCATAGATGGCTTTCGCATTACTTCTTTTGCTGTTACTGTATCATAATGCTCTGTGTTAAACATTTCTTCACGAATATTATCTAAATAAATAATACCTAATAATTTATTGTTCTTTTTAACTACAGGAAAAGTGTTTCTTTTAGAATGTTTAATTGTTTCAACGATATCGCGTAATGTTGCTTTAAAGTGAATGGTAGCGAAGTCGGTTTCGAGCATTTCTATGGCATCGATCTTACTCAATATACTTGCGTCTTTATTATCAGAAACAATTGCCCCTTTTGCTTTTAATCTTTTTACATCTAAAGATTCAGGATGAAAATACTTTACTATTAAATAACTAATTGAAGATACCATCATTAATGGAATGATCAATTCATATCCTCCGGTAATTTCAGCAATTAGAAATATCCCTGTTAATGGCGCGTGAAAAACACCACTTAATATTCCGGCCATTGCAACAATTGTAAAATTGCTTACAGGAATATTATCAAATCCAATCAAGGTAAGAAAGGTCGAAAAAACAATAAAATTAGCCTTGGTTTGATTTTGTAATACGATAACAATTTTCAAAAACGTAAGCGCAATAATTTCAAATAAATCATTTCTTTTTTTTAGGCATATTTTGTAAGGCCCATTTAGACATGCTATCGATTATTGGCAGCAAGGTTTTTCCGTAAGGGGTAATTTTGTATTCAACTCTTGGTGGAATCTCTGGATAAATTATGCGGTCAATTATTCCATCACTTTCCAATTCTCTAAGTTGGTTAGTTAAGGTTTGCTTGCTTATTTCTGTTATGTTTTTAAGTAATAAACTATAACGGTTTTTGTCTTTTCGGATATTAAAAATAATACTTGGCTTCCATTTTCCACCAATAATATTCATACAATATCCCACCGGGCAATTGCCTGGCAAAAAATCTTTTGTCTTTCTAACTACTGTATTTGCCATTGGTCTATTATTTTAGTTTATATACAATATATATGTCTATAGTAAATTTATAGTCAAATGTAATACATTTGTGGTATAATTATAAAATAAATTAGAATGAACAGAATTGCAGTAATATTTACGATCAATACAGAAAATCTACCAACTGATTTTCAGGAAATTATTAAACATGAGCAAGAGGTGGTACAACAATGGAAAGAAGCCGGCTATTTAGATCATCTGTATTTAAGACAAACTAAAAATGGCGCAGTTCTTGTTTTTAAAGATGTAGATGAAGAGAGGGTAAAAGAGTTGATGCAAACTTTGCCTTTATATAAATTAAAAAAGTCAATTGAATTGTTTCCTTTGATTAAGCAGTTCTGATCAATTAATGGTCTTGATTTTAGGTGTGTGGAGAATTAAGTTTTATAATTTAATTTATGATTTTATTTATCCACGCAACAATAAGGCCTAAAATGCCTACTGAAATATCTGAATCTGTAATATTAACTATAGCCACAATGGGAATAGAGTAAAAATTACTGGATGCATATTTCATTTTTCCAGGAATTAAGGCTTAATGAAACTGAAATAAGTAGTGTTCTGATTCGGGATAGATTCATGTTGATATATTTAAATTTATTATAATTCGAATATCATGTATAAAAAGTTACAGATAGAAATAAGTTCGTTATTAAGCTATTAAATCTTCATAATCAAAAACCCCGGCATTGATGCCGGGGTTAAATTATACTTATACACTCATTTTTATAGAAAAATCATTACAGGCATTAAATTAATATCAGAAATTAGAAATAATGGTGTTCAAATTTTGATTTAACCCTATAAATCCTAATACTTAAACGACATAAAAGTAAATTTTGGACTGGAAAAATTTATTTCTGTTTTTCTATTTTGAAGATAATAAACTTTTTTGCTTATATCATCGATTATGTATTTTGGACTTTTATCATTACCTAAATTTATTTCACTCTTTTTTTGACCATTTATTTTGGAAACTCCAATAAGGCCGTAATCTTTAGATTCTAATTTACCAAGAATGAATTGAATGTCATTTCCTGAAACAGATGCCTTTGCCCGAAATTTAATTTTTTCCATGTTTTTATTAGCTGCTGAAAGGTAGGCGTTGGCTCCATTATTCATTATTTGAGCAAAACCATCTGCCAATGCTCTTCCTTCGGGGCTGTTACTTTTTTTGCCAGCTTCCTTTAACTTAGCTCCTGCTTCAGCATAGCGCATAGCCTCACCCATTTGTAAAAGAGCGTCAGCTGCATAAATGGCTTTTTTCCAAGCTGCAATACCCGGTGCCGGAATATAGGTCTTATAAACTTCCTTTCCTGCTTTGTCATATCCGGCTATTGTTTGAGAAGAACTTAAAACGATGAGATCATTTATCTTTTCTATTTTAGTGGGATTTTCATCACCGCTGAAAGAAATTTTGCTTGCAAAAAATGCTTTTTGAGTTTGGTTATTTAAGTCACTTATACTCAAGATGTCATTTGAAGGATTGTAGGTGTATGAATAATTATTATCGCGCACATTAATCAACGGTTTATCATCTTTTGTTGAAATATTTTTTTCAAGGATAGACTTGTTGTTTTCCAAACTAACAAAATCCTCCTCTAAAGTTGTTCGAATATAAACCGCAGTACCACACAATTTCATCTCCTCAATAGCCCCATTAACTTTGTAATGATCGTTAAAAATAAAAATTCCTTTTTCCAGATCAACTATGTTTAATAAGCTTGAACCTTTACCATTATCCATGCTTATAATCAAACCTTTGCTGCAGTAACTATATTTTGTAACTGTACCTTTTAACTTCACTTGATCAGGCCAAATTTCCTTTCCGGTATTATAATCATACATCACCATCGTAGGTTTAAATAAAGTGTTTTTTGGGTCAACTGCACTGGAAATGATCAACCCGAACGGGTCATAAATAGCTTTATCAGGAAATCCTCTCTGCTTGGCAGGTTCATTCCATAAAGGTTTTCCGGTGGCAAACTGATATGCCATAATAGCCTGGCCCTTCATATAAATAAATTTATCTTTTTCAAAAGCAGAAATGGCCAGCTTTGTTGGGTTTTCCGTAGTTGACTGCATACCCTTCAGCACAGGAACAGCGGCTTTCCAGATTTGTTTTCCTGTATTTGCCGATAAGCAAAATATTGACCCTCCACTCATACCGCCAATGGTTGGAAATATAATATTACCTTCCTCAGAAGAAATAGGATTACCATCAATAACTTCAGCAAAAATACTTTTGCCAAGAAATTCCTTCAGTTCCCATCTGATAGTTCCCGAGGTTGCATCTAAAAGAAACAAAACTGATTCACTTCCTCTTAAGCCCTGCATTAAAAAATCTCCGGTGTTACTCAACACATATTGTTTTCCAATAACAATATTCTCCTTTTTAGAATCAAATAAAACCTTTCCATCTGTAATATTGAATATAACCTTGGTTTCAAGTTTGCCTTGTCCGCGCGTTATCATTCCATAAGGCGTATTGGGAATATATTGAAATTCATTCTCTAATGGATTTGAGATATTACTTACGGTATACGTAATTTCTCCTGTATTCTCATCCATGCCATAAAGGTTCATGTCGTTTGCTAATATCAGGTTACCGTTTGGTGATACCTGAAACCATTCTAAACGATGAAATTTGGTTTCATCAAATTTAACTTCCCATTGTGCATGTATGATGTTAAAAGAGAACATCAAAGCACTAATACATGCGTGTAATTTTGTAATTTTCATTTTCATTTGTTGTATATTTTTTAGTTGTTTGATTTATTTTTTACATCAATTATGCCAAAGAAATTTATTTTTTTGATTTTAACTTGCTTTAACACACCGAACAGAACTCAATTGATTTAGAAAATTACATGTGTTAATATTTTTTAACATATTGGTTAATAGGAGGGATGATTCTTGGGTAACTCGAGGCATATAAACTGTTAATGAATGATTTTTAATTTGCGTTAGATTATTTTTTCAGTATCAAAGTTTCTAAAATTGATCATGATATTAAAATTTAATTGATTTCAATCAATTAGGTATTTTTAAAATAATTTGTTAATAAATTTAAGCTTAATTTAATTTGATTTAAAGAATTAAACATTCATATTTTATTTCTTCTAATTATTACAAAGCCTTTGATTTTCTGACTCAATTATACCTTAATCCCCATCTATTTTTGGCTTCCGGAGATTTTTACCATAAGCAAAGTTACCAGGAATTAATCTATCCGGGAGGAATTTGGTTCGATGCTGAAAACAACACTTATCGAACCAACATAATTAACAGTGTGTTTTTACAAAACCCCTATGGATAAATGACTACAGAAGAAAATAAAGAAGGGACTCCTCATCTTTTTGACGAAAAGTCCCTTGCCTTAGCGTAATTTTTAGGCCCATTTTTCTAAAATGGTACTCTACAAAATGAGCGCCTATGATTTTAGTGCCAAACGGCTTTGGCTTAACAAAAAAGGTTGGAACGTGATTATCCTGTGATTTTTCCGTGATATTCACATCGTTCTCACGTTTTGCAAATTTCTTTATCGCTTTGCGATCAATATAAGCGTTGTGCCTGCAAAGGTCTGAGCAGAGTTTAGTAGTGTGCTTTTATGAAAGGTTTTTAATCATTGCATAAAGTATTCTTGAAAGTTCATCTGCGTTAGTGATAAAGGCATCGAACTCTTCTTTGCTTAAGGTTTCTTGTTCACACAAAATATCTAATATTGCAACGCATTCAAATACAGAGCCACGAGATGTTACAAAATAATTTTTTCTATCTGGCTTAGAGAATTTGCCGGAACCTTCTGCAATATTTAATATTACGCTAAATGAAGCTCTGCCAAGTTGATCTTTTACGTAACTATCAAGTTTTCTATTCAGAATTAGGCCTTTGCAATCAAGATGAAAAACTTTGGCTTTTTTATATACTTCCAGTTTTTGAAAATCGAACATTTCTTTTAATCTTTAATTTAAGAGCGAGAAACAGTCCCGATAGTTATCGGGAGAGAATGAAGAAAGATCAGAGTTCGAAACCTCGCTCTCGCTCTGTTTCTCACTCTGATTTTGTACCTCCGGTCGGATCGCTGCTTCGCAGCGGACCGATTTAGGCCACCTTGAAAATTAAAAAGACAAAATCCTAACGGATTTCGTTTTTTTGTTTTCATTGCTGCATTCAAGCAAAGCTTGATGTCGTTCTGAAAACAAAAAAAGAGTCAAAGCTTTGCTTTGACTCTTTTTCATTCATTCGTACCTCCGGTCGGACTCGAACCGACACAACAGTGAAGTTACTGGTGTTTGAGACCAGCGCGTCTACCAATTCCGCCACAAAGGCATTTTTCTAATAACACAAGCCCTTACACCTGCAAAAAAGCACGAGAGTCTTTGTTATTGGGAGGGCAAAGCTAACTTTTGTTTTTAATATCGCAAAATAAACCTCCTAAAAATCCCATAAAATCTTGTTAAAACCATAAAAAACTCTATATTTGCGTTCCTTAAAAAAATGGAATCACAAGTTAGATTATTCTCAGGTATTGCATCCGAAGACTTAGCAAAAAAAATTGCTGCTTCATACGGTCAAGCATTAGGTAAAGTTGAACATTATCGCTTTAGCGACGGTGAATTACAGGCTTCTTACGAAGAAAGTATCCGCGGGCAAAGTGTATATATCATTCAAAGTACTATGCCACCTGCCGATAATTTAATGGAAATGCTTTTGCTTATTGATGCTGCTAAACGCGCAAGCGCAAGGCACATTGTGGCGGTTTTACCATATTTTGGTTATGCCCGTCAAGATCGTAAAGATAAACCCCGCGTAGCTATTGGTGCAAAATTAGTAGCCGATATGTTAGCCGTAGCAGGCGCAACACGCGTTATGACCATGGATCTGCACGCTGATCAAATTCAAGGGTTTTTTAACGTGCCTGTAGATCATTTATATGCTTCAACCGTTTTTTTACCATACATCAACTCTTTAAATCTTACCAACTTAACAATTGCTGCGCCAGATATGGGTGGTAGTAAGCGTGCTAATAGTTACGCCAAGCATTTAAAGGCAGAAATGGTTATTTGCTACAAACAAAGAGCTAAAGCCAATGTAGTGGAGAGTATGACCGCTATTGGAGAAATTGAAGGAAGAAACATTGTTTTGGTAGATGATTTAGTTGATACCGGTGGTACTTTATGCAAAGCCGCTGAAATGATGATGGATAAAGGTGCTTTAAGCGTAAGAGCGGTTTGTACTCATCCGGTTCTTTCAGGGAAAGCCTACGATAATATTGAAAATTCTAAATTGATAGAATTAATTGTAACTGATTCTATTCCGTTAAGACAGGATAGTTCGAAAATAAGAGTATTAAGTGTTGCCGATCTATTTGCCAAAGTAATTAATAGTGTTCAAAATTACGAGTCAATTAGCAGCAATTTTATAATTTAAAAACCCGTAAAAATAAATAAACAGAGGAAAAGATTTTGAAACGGGCAAATTCTTAACTCTAATAAAAAAAACAAAAAAAATGAAAACAGTATCTTTGAGCGGTTCGTTACGTGCGAACGTAGGGAAGGTTGATGCTACAGCTGTAAGAGCTAAGGGTCACGTTCCATGTGTAATTTATGGAGCAGGTGAGCAAATTCACTTCAGTACAGACATTCGTAATTTTAAAAACATTATTTTCACTCCTGAAACAAGTTTAGTTGAAATTGATGTTGATGGTAAAAAATACAAAACTGTATTACAAGAAACCCAATACCATAAAATTAACGATAAATTAATTCATGCTGATTTTTTATTGGTAAATGATGATAAACCGGTTTCGGTTCAATTACCTGTTAAAGCAGTTGGTCAGTCAGAAGGTGTTAAAGCCGGAGGCAAATTAAATGTAAAATTACGTAAGTTAAAAGTTAAAGGGTTAATTTCTAAATTGCCTGAAAGTATCGATCTTAGTATTGATAAATTAGGAATTGGAAAATCAATTTCTGTTGGTGATATTAACATTGATGGCATCACAGTTTTACACCCAAAAAACATTTCTGTAATTAGTGTTGACACAACTCGTGCCGTTGTTGCAGAAGAGCCTGCTAAAGCAGCAAGTACTGCTGCGCCTGCAAAAGCTGCTGCTGCACCTGCAAAAGCTGCTGCTCCAAAAAAATAATTTGATCTTTTATAATTTTAAAAGCCCATTTCGAGAATCGAAAAGGGCTTTTTTATTTTAATTATTATTAATATAAGTTGACAATTCAATAAGGGGCGATAAGATTTGGATCTCGAATATAAGATCCTTCCTACGTCAGGATGACAACTGTATTGAGGTATACCAATATATATTTTATTAATAAAGTGGTTAAAAACATTTTTGCCGGTTAGGGTATCTTATTGTTTAAAGGGCGTTATTTGTAGAAGGAATTCTATAACCTCAGGGAAATGAAACGACTTATTTTAGCAGCTTTAATTTTTTTATTTGTTTTTTCTTTTAATGAAGTATCATCGCAAGATAATGATATGTTCAAACAGAAAAGAGAACGTAAACGCATTTGGCGAAGACATGGCACTTCTAAAGATGCATACAATCCTTATTTAAATAAAAAAGGTAAGAATAAGCCAAGTGCAAGAATAAATAAAGGAAACAAAAAAGAAGATCGTCGCCAGAAAAGAACCTTTAAAAAACAATTGAAAAAAAGTAAAAAGAAATTAAATAACTAAATCTATTTTTTCTTTTTCTTATTACTGAATTTTCCTTTACGCCAAGCGTCAATAAATTGAGCCCAAGCTACTGGGTTAAGTAAAGTCATGCTTGGCGCCTGGCCACTTGTATAAACTTTAGTGTAATAAGCTTGCATTACATATCTGTAATTTTCAGAGGCACTTGCAGTTTGATTTCTTTCTAAATAGGTTAAAGCCTCTTTTTGAAGATTTTTATCCGCTCTGTCAAAATCTGTATCATTCAGATCTAAGGCTAAGAAAGCCCTTTTAAAATCTTCTTTAGATGGCCATGGATAAACATCTATTTCGGCTAATTGAAATGTATCTTTTGTTAGGATCTGAATAGCATAGTAATATTTTTGAGTGATTGTATCGGCGATCTTGTAACTTCTGTATTTATGACTAACCGAATGGAATTCTAACTCGTCGCCCGGGTTAACAATTAAGCTAAAAAAACCCTGAAAATTACAGATTGTTCCTCTTCCTGTACCTTT
>JBEIEI010000094.1:0-10759 GCA_040382975.1 Flavobacteriales bacterium | reverse complement strand
CTTTAGCGTGTGTAGATAAAGCCGATCTTTTAAAAACAAAAAATCTTGAAAATTTAGATAACGATCAATTATACGAATTAGTGGATACTAAAAAGTTAGAAGAGAAATTAGAAAATAAAACAAACAATACAACCAAAAATGAAGATATTGATACGAGTTTAAACAACGTATCGGTAGATGATCTGTTGGATGAAATTTAAATGAAACACTTTTATAAAATAGTTATTTTAGTTTATCTGTTTTTTTATTCAGGTTATTCTGTAGCGCAAAATCAAAAGGATAAAGTGGCAGAGTTGCGTGTGGCATTTATTTCTAAGAAATTGGAATTAACCAACTCGGAATCTGAAAAATTTTGGCCGGTTTACAATGAATACAACGATAAGATCAGAGCGGTAAAAAAGAATTTAAGGCAGAGTTATAAAAAAGGCGTTGATAATTTAACGGATAAGGAAGCCGAAGATCTTTATCAATTGGATATGAAAACAAAACAGGCAGAGTTAGCGATCCACGAACAGTATTCTGTAAAAATCAAAGATATTATTGGCGCAAAAAAAACAGTAAAATTACATGTTGCCGAAGAAGAATTTAAACTTGAAATAATAAAGAATATAAAAGATAAAAGCGATTAGTTGATCACTAAACCCAACATACTTAAGATGCTAATTTTTATTAGCATCATTTTTTTATTTAATACCCAAATAAAAGCTCAGGCTGCATTGGATAGCCTTAAAATTAAACTGCCTAAACATTATTTTAAAACGGTTATTATTCTTGATTCCTACCGTAAGGCTGATCAGGAGTTTAAAGATACAGCAAATCGCCTGGCATCCCGATTAAATAGTTATGCTATAAAACAATTTAATGCATCTTTTTATTCGCCAATATTTACCGAAACTTCAGAACTAAACGGGATCACAAAAAACACGCATGTTTTATTAACGGGTAATTTTATGCTGTTGCAGCCAGTATTTAGCGGCATTAGCCAGCACAGTTTAATAAAAGCCGGTATGGGTTTGAGGTGGATCTTTAATTCAGGCAAAAAAGGTGTTTGGTTTGTGGACGCTTCGCCTTTTGTTACCAAGGATGTGACTTATGAATCTAAAGGGTATTTTCGTTTAGCAAGCACATTTATTTATAGTCATAACGTTAGCGAAAGTTTTAATTGGCGGATTGGTGCTACCAAATCGTTTTTGTGGGGTAATAAAAATTACTGGCCCTTTATTGGTTTAAGATTTGGTAAGTTAGATAAGGTTAATTTTAGCATTCAATTTCCACGAAGTATAAATTTAAACGTGCCGGTTGGACCAAAACTATCCTTTAGTATTTACACTCGTCCGCAAGGCGGCATGTTTAATTTTTCGAATAACGACTCTCTTTATAGGGTGGGTAACGAATCAACTTTTAGTTACACGCGTTATGAGTTAAATACCGGATTTAGAGCAGATGTGAGAGTGAGTAACAATTTTAATTTTTATGTTGCAACAGGGATAAGCTCTAGAAATAACGTTACATTTTATTCAGAGAAGGCGAATAAAGAAAAACCTAGATTGCCATACAGGAATTATTTTTTCTCTAAAACAATGGACCCAACCTTATTTGTAAACGTAGGTTTAGTTTTTAAATTCGGTAAAACACGTTCGTTCTATCAAGATAGGAATATGTACGATGTTATGGATCTTAATAATAGTATTGATGTTGGAGATAATGCTGGTAATACCGGTAACCCCCAAATTCCATTAACACCAAAAGCTAAAAAAGATATTAATCTTGGATCTATTCAAGACTTAATAGATTATAATGATTTTTAGGAATTTCAATTCTGTCTTATTTTATTAGTCGCATTTTAAACTGCTACATCATAAAAAATATGACTTTTTCCCGGCCTGCTAAAACCATTGTGAATAAATCTTATTTGCAATTAAAAGGTTTATCTTTGCCTTAATGCAAAAGAGAGTATTATTTATTTTATGTTTAATGATGGCAAAGATTACTTTTGCCCAAACAGATTCTCTTGCGCCAGTTAATTATAAAACAAGAAAACTCATTCTAGCATCTTCTACCGCAGTTTTAACTACAGGCTCGCTGCTTTATTTAGATCAGGCATGGTTTGATCAATACAGCACCGGTAAATTCCATTTTTTTAATGATAATAAAGAATGGCTGCAAATGGATAAGGCGGGGCATCTTTATACAAATTATCAAACTTCGCGGTTAATGATGGGTGTTTTTAATTGGGCAGGTTTTAATAAGAAGCAAGAATTATTTATTGGCGGAACAATTGGTTTTGCTTACATGACAGCGGTGGAGTGTATGGATGGATTTAGTAAAGGTTGGGGATTTTCTTATGGAGATATGATCGCAAATGCATTGGGTACGTCTGCAGCAATTAGTCAGCAAGCGTTTTGGAAAGAGCAACGGATACAATTTAAATTTTCTTATGCACAAAGCGGATTAGCAAAATATAATCCAGATCTGTTAGGTAAAAGTTTAAGTACGCAACTATTAAAAGATTATAATTCGCAAACTTATTGGTTAAGCGTAAACCCAAGTTCTTTTATAACAAAAGAAAATAAATTCCCTAAATGGTTAAATGTTGCCTTTGGTTACAGTGCCTATGGCATGCTTGGCGGATACGAAAATAATATTGTTGTGCAAGATGCAGATGGAAATGTATTAAAATTTGATCGCGAACGCCGTTATTATTTTAGTTTAGATGTTGATCTTACCAGAGTAAAAACTAAATCGAAGGTTTTGAAAAAAGTTTTTTCAGTTATAAATATTTTAAAATTCCCTGCTCCGGCGATTCAATTTAGTAAAAACAAAACACGCTTTTATTATTTGTATTATTAACCCATTTAATTTTTCTGTTGAAAACTAATAATTTGTTTTTGTATCAAATTAATGTATTTTTAATGTATGGCAGTTAACGAAAAAGAAGAAACCGAAAAGCTATATTATTCAATTAGCGAAGTTTCAGATTTATTTGATCTAAACGCAAGTACGATTCGTTTTTGGGAGAAGGAATTCGATATGTTAAGTCCTGCCAAAAACAAAAAAGGTAATCGTTTATTTACAAAAAAGGATATTGATTATTTAGCGCAAATAGTAGACTTAGTAAAACAAAAGGGATTTACAATTCAAGGTGCAAAAGAGCAATTGAAAAATAAGCCGTCTGTAAAAAAAACGAATACTGTTAATGAAGATGTTATTGCCAAATTAAAAGAGATTAAAGCTAAGTTGATCGATCTAGGAAAAGATCAAGATTAAAAAAGATAAGAATGGAAAATTTAACCGGACAACAAGCAAATTTAGATAATGGGAAAACAGTTGCCATTGTTTCTTATATTACACTTATTGGCTGGATAGTGGCACTTATAATGCATGGGAATGCAAAAACTTCACTTGGCGCATACCATTTAAGGCAAATGCTCGGATTAATGATCTTGGCAGTTGCATCTACAATTATTAGAGTGCCATTAATGTTTATTCCTTTCTTAGGTTGGAGTGTAAATTTGGCAATTTCATTAGGGCTTTTGGTTTTTTGGATACTAGGGCTTATTGCTGCTGTTAATGCGGAGGAAAAGCCTATTCCCTTTTTAGGCGATCTGTTTCAAAAATGGTTTTCCGCAATTGGCAAGTAAAAATTTTAAAACTCACTAATGATGCGCCTTTTCACTTTTGAAATGGCGCTTTTTTTTGGTCAAAATAGCAACAAAATCCTTACTTTTGACTCCATTATGAAAAATATCATTTTTTTAAGTTTATTCCTCGGTTTTCTTTTTGGTTGCGACTCAAAATCAACAGAAAATACAAAAAACCAAACGTCTACAAAAAAAGATTCTGTTGCCGTTGAAGTTAAAAAAGATTCTGTTGCAGAAGTTGCTTCTACAAATACATTTAATACAGATAACCAATTCAATAATATAACTTCTGTTCTAGCAGGCCATAAAGGCAAGGCAAATAGTTTGAATTATTTATTTGACACCTTGACCTGGGACGCGCATTCAAAGTTTATTGATAGCAGTTGGGCACGTTTAGAAAAAAAACGTTTGCAAGCCATGAAGGATTGGGGCAGAAAAGAATTTGAAACAGCAAGTAAAAAAACAAAAATTGTATTTTATCCTTTTAGCGGACCAGATTATTTAACTGCAAATGCTTTTTTTCCAAACGCCGATAAGTACATCATGCTTGGACTTGAACCTGTAGGCAAATTACCCGAGCTTGCAAAATTCAAAAAAGGCGAGCCTTCAGAATATTCAAATGATTTTAAAAAGTCATTAGGCGATATTTTTGATAAGAGTTATTTTATTACCCGTAAAATGCAAAGCGATTTTCAAGCGCAAAAAGTAAATGGCTTATTGCCAATTCTTACCTTCTTTATAAAAAGAACGGGTAAAGAAATTTTAGATATTAAATATTTGGTACGTTATAAGCAAGATAGCATTAGCGAAGTAGCTTACGATTTTAAAAGTGATGAACGTAAACCTTTTGGTGTAAGAGTTGATTTTTTACAAGACGACAAACAAAAATCTGTTTATTATTTTAAGTATGATGTAAGTAATAAATTATTTAACGATACTACTGTTTTTAATAAGTACATTAACGCTAATACCACAAATTGTATTACTTATATTAAAAGTGCTTCTTACTTGTTGCACGCAGGTTTTATGAGCAACATGCGCGACCTGATCTTAAAAAATTCAAGTAGTATTATACAGGATGATACCGGAATTCCTTTTAAATATTTTGAAGAAGGTAAAAAGTTTGATGTAAAATTATATGGTGAATATACTCGTCCGGTTGAAGATTTTCCGTATTTGAGTTTACAGAAGCCATTGCAGGAAGCCTTTCAAAGAGATAGTTTAAAAGTAAAGAAAATGCCATTTCATTTAGGTTACCATTGGGGAAGCAAAAAGGACGTGATCATTTTCGCGCAGAAAAAGTAGATCATTATTTATAACTTGTCATCCCGACAGAGGAGGGATCTGAAAACAGATGTTTCCTTTCGTCATCATGACAAACTTTTTTTGAGAAACATAAAAATGTAGAAAAACAAATTACTAGGGAATTAATTTATTGAATTAAAATAAATACAATGTTTACAATAGACACGCATACACATATCATTCCAAAACACATCCCTGATTTTTTTAAAAAATTTGGGTATGGCGATTTTATTACATTGGATCATCATCAAAAAGATAAAGCATGGATGATGCAGGGCAATAAACGTTTCAGAGAGATCTCTGAAAATTGCTGGGATGCAGAAGTTCGTATTCGTGAAATGTCCCAGCATTACGCAGATATGCAGGTGATCTGTACTATTCCTGTAATGTTTAGTTATTGGGCAAAGGCAAATGATTGTTTAGAAGTGAGTAAATTTTTAAACGATGATATTGCAACAACAGTAAACAATCATCCCGATAAATTTATTGGTTTGGCTACCGTTCCTCTGCAAGATACAAAGCTCGCTGTGCAAGAGTTAGAGCGTTCAATAAAAAATGGATTCAGAGGTGTACAAATAGGCAGCAACATTAATAATTTAAATTTACACGAAGAGCAATTTGATGAGTTTTTTGCCGCTTGCGAAAGTTTAAATGCAGCTATACTAGTGCACCCTTGGCAAATGATGGGACAAGAGCACATGACAAAATATTGGTTGCCGTGGTTAGTTGGTATGCCTGCAGAAATTAGCCGTGCTATTTGCAGTATGATATTTGGCGGAGTATTTGAAAAATATAAAAATTTAAAGGTGTGTTTTGCGCATGGTGGTGGTTCGTTTTTACCAACTATCAGTAGAATAGAGCATGGCTGGGATTGCCGTCCGGACTTAGTTGCCATAGATAACCCAATTAATCCGAAAGAATATTTAGGAAAGTTTTGGGTGGATAGTCATGTGTGTGATCACAAAATGTTGCAATATGTTATTGATCTTGTTGGAGCAGATAAAGTAATTCAGGGAAGTGATTATCCTTTCCCTTTAGGTGAAGCAGTACCCGGAGAATTAGTAAGAACAGCACCAATTTCTGATCTTGAAAAAGAAAAGATTTTAGGAAGTAGCGCTAAGAGTTGGTTAGGAATTTAAAATTTAATGACATCTAAATTATTTTTTAGCTTTCACTTCTTTTGGTTTATTAGCTTTAGTTTTTACAGCGTCTGCATTGCATGATTTGCAAAGGTCATATCCTGCTTTTTGCAGTAGATAATTCCATTCCTTTTTTACCTGTTTTTGCGAGACTAAAATTTTTAGCGTGATATTATTTACCACTTTCGGTTACATAAACAGTTTGAGCTGTTATTTTTGTAAAGCTTAATAACACTAATAAAATAGCGATGAATAATAGATTTTTATTTTTCGTGTGCTTGTAATAAAATTTAATTGATTTTTTAAGGGAATTAGTTAAGCTTTTGTTACCAAAGCAAAATTCCCTTCAATTTTAAAGTTCCAGCCTTTTTCGAAAATTTTAGGAAGGAAACGTCTGTATAAAACCATACGACCATTTTCAACAGAGTCGTCCTCGTTATCACGACCTACGGCATTAAATTCATAAACGTTTACTTTAGCATGTTCTTTCATGTAATTTTTTACGATCTCAACTATCGTATTCATAACTTGATAAACTTCACCTTTATTAGTGGCAACATATTCTTCACCTTCAAACTCATCGTTTACAACTCCAAACACAATATTAGCGTGTAAAATATTATTTTGAAGTCGACCAAATCTAACCTCGTATCTTAAGGCACTTTTAGTATTAAAATAATACACGCCTGCACTCGGAATATTTGGGTATTCAATCGGAAGAATATTTTTATAAACGGGAGTTGTCAACTAATTAAGTATTAAGCTAGTTCCGTTACTTTTTTTTAAATCTGTCTGCAAGTACTAAGTCTTTAGTCCCACCGGTGTAATCATAAAATCCTTTTCCAGATTTTACACCAAGGTGACCAGCAGTAACCATATTAACTAATAACGGACAAGGAGCGTATTTTGGATTTCCAAAACCATCCTGTAATACGCGTAAAATGTTTAAGCATACATCAAGACCAATAAAATCTGCTAACTGTAAAGGTCCCATTGGATGAGCCATTCCTAATTTCATTACTGTATCAATTTCTTCAACGCCTGCAACACCTTCGTTTAAAGTGATGATAGCCTCATTGATCATTGGCATTAAAATTTTATTTGCAACAAAACCAGGGAAATCATTTACTTCAACCGGGATTTTATTTAATTTTTTAGAAGTTGCCATGATCAAATCACAAACTTCATCAGATGTATTATAACCACGAATAATTTCAACCAGTTTCATAATAGGAACCGGGTTCATAAAGTGCATTCCAATTACCTTGTCGGCACGTTTGGTTACTGCAGCAATTTGTGTGATAGAAATAGAAGAGGTGTTACTTGCTAAAATGGTAGCCGGAGAACAAACTTCATCTAATTGTTTAAAGATCTTTAATTTGATGTCTAAATTTTCGCTAGCGGCTTCAACAACTAAGTCGGCATTTTTTGCTCCGGTAACAATATCAGAATGTGTTGTAATGTTTTTTAATGTAACGTTTTTTGCCTCTTCTGTAATGGTTCCTTTTTGAACCTGACGATCAAGGTTTTTTGTAATGGTAGCAATTGCTTTTTGCAGCGCTGCTTCATTGATATCAACTAAATTTACAATGTATCCTGATTGAGCAAAAGCATGCGCAATTCCATTTCCCATTGTTCCGCTTCCTATAACTGTAATATTTTTCATTGGCGATTTTATTTTTGTTTTTCCTTTTATTAACTTATTGAACTAATTTACAAAGGGAACCTTCTTAAATTGTTGTTATTTGATTTTCTTTAGGAATTAAATCTAGGTTAGAATATTGGTTTTAGCAAAGAAAATTTTAAACATCCCTATTAAAAAATAAAAACCTCAAACTTTTACGGTTTGAGGTTTTTAAATTAGTTTAAAATTAGTTTGTAATACTGATCTTCTTTTCTAATTCCTCGATGTGTGCTTTAAAACGCTTATCAGTATCCATTAAGTTGTTAACGGTACGGCAAGCATGTAAAACTGTTGCGTGATCTTTTCCTCCGCAATGCATTCCAATTGTAGCTAAAGATGACTTAGTCATGCTTTTAGCAAAATACATGGCGATTTGACGAGCTTGAACTACTTCGCGTTTACGCGTTTTAGATTTCATAGTGTCAATAGCTAGATCAAAATAATCGCAAACCACTTTTTGGATATAATCAATAGAAACTTCGCGTGCAGTACTTTTTACAAACTTATCGATCATTGTTTTGGCTAATTCCAAAGTGATCGTTTTTTTGTTTAAGCTAGATTGCGCTAATAATGAAATTAAAGCACCTTCTAATTCACGAACGTTTGAAGTAATACTATATGCTAAATATTCAATAACCTCTTTTGGTAATTGAATACCTTCGTTATAAACTTTTTTCTCAAGAATAGCTATTCTTGTTTCTAGGCCCGGAGCTTGTAAGTCAGCGCTAAGTCCCCATTTGAAACGAGATAATAAGCGTTGCTCAATTCCTTGAATATCAACAGGAGCACGATCGGAAGTTAATACGATCTGTTTTCCTAATTGGTGTAAGTGATTAAATATGTGGAAGAAAACATCTTGTGTTTTTTCTTTACCTGCAAAATACTGAACATCATCAATAATTAAAACGTCGATCATTTGGTAAAAATGAACGAAATCATTCTGATTATTGTTTTTTATAGATTCAATAAATTGAGTGATGAATTTTTCTGATTGAACGTATAAAACTGTTTTGTTTGGAAAATTCTTTTTTACTTCAATACCGATTGCTTGTGCTAAGTGAGTTTTACCTAAACCAACACCTCCATATAACAATAATGGGTTAAATGCATTTCCGCCCGGTTTTTGAGCAACTGCAAATCCGGCACTACGAGCCAAACGATTACAATCACCTTCAACTGAATTTTCAAAACTATAGTTTGGGTTTAATTGAGATTCAACTTGAACCTTTTTTAATCCCGGAATTACAAATGGATTTTTTATAGGGTTAGATCCAATATCAATAGGCATTGATACAGCAGGATTTTTTAAATTCGTGCTAATATTGGGTAATTTAAAAGTAATAGGTGTTTCAGTTTTACCTGAAGCATTATCCATGATGATATTATATTCTAATCTACCTTCTGCGCCTAATTCTTTTTTTATTACTTTTTTAATTAGAGTAATATAATGTTCTTCAATCCATTCATAAAAAAACTGAGATGGAACTTGTATGGTTAAAACGCTGTTGTTTAATTTAATTGGTTTAATTGGGTCAAACCATGTTTTAAAATTTTGAGGGCTAACATTGTCTTTTATAATTTCCAGGCATCCGTTCCAAACCTGTTCTGCAGTCTTCTCCTTCATCATTTTGTAAAAAGTTTTAAATATTAGGTTGTGTAAAGTAATTAACTATTTAGTGTTTGTAAATATAATACGATTATTTGTCTTTGCAACAACAAAAAAAAAAAAAGTTTAATAAAATTTGACTTTAAAATTTGTAGGATTAGCTTTTTTAATCCCCTGATTGGCTAAATCTTAATATTTTTGTTGTTTTGTAATTTTTTTTTGTTATAGGAAGCAAAGAAAACCTCTATTTTGCCCAGCCATATGCCCGCCCAGCCAACTTGAGTAATTTGAACTTCCTTACTTTCGCTATTCAGGATAACCTGAGGATTTTCTAAAAATGTGTGTGTGTGGCCACCAATTATCAAATCAATATTTTTTGTTTTTTCCGCAAGTTGTATATCTGAAATTTTATTGGTATCATATCTATAACCCAAATGCGATAAACAAATTACGTAATCGCACTTTTCATCGTTCTTTAAAATAGAAGCAATTTTATTGGCATTTAAAATTGGGTCGTTATAAATAATTCCTTTTATATTTTTTTGTTCCACCAAATTTTCAAGATCAATTCCAACGCCTAAAACGCCAATTTTTAAATGCCCTTTTTTGTAAATTTTGTAAGGGGAAATTTTTTTATTTTTCGAAAGTTCTGTATCATCAAAATTATAATTGCAATTTATAAAATCAAAAGTGGCATGTGGCATTTGAGTAGCAATGTTTTTGCAGCCCATGTCAAAATCATGATTTCCAAAGGTTACAGCGTCGTATCCCATTAAGCTCATTAATTTATATTCTATCTCGCCGTGAAAATAATTAAAGTACGGAGTGCCCTGAAAAATATCTCCGGCATCTAACACTAAAACATGTTTATCTTCAGATCTTATTTTTTCAATGGCCGAAGAACGTTTTGCAAATCCGCCTTCACCCGCATATTTTGCATCATTTTCAGGAAAGGGTTCTATTCTACTATGCTGATCGTTGGTATATAAGATCGTTAGTTTAGTAAATCCTTTTTCTAGTAATATATCAGTTTGGGCATTACTACTTAGTCCGTATATTGCTGCGGCCGAACCAAGCGTGTATTTTAAAAAATCGCGTCTATTTTGAAAATTGAAATCGGCCATCTTTATAGGGAATAATTTGTTTTTTATTTTCGGTTAAAAACACACAGTAATTAATAATACCATCTCTTATTTTTAAATTACTTTTTTGCATTACAATAGGATCTTTTAGGAAGATAAAATTATCTCCGCCATTTGCTAAATAATCACTTGTAAGAACTGTATAGCTTTTTGTTTTTTCAATTTTTTCACTGCTAATAGTGGCCTCCAGGAGTTTATTGTTTTCTACAAGTACTCTCATGCCTAAAAACGAATGTTTTTTT
>JBEIEI010000093.1:0-11139 GCA_040382975.1 Flavobacteriales bacterium | reverse complement strand
GGACAAACGCCTGAGAACAATGATAAATTAATGGTGGCCTCTTTAATGGGTGGCTTAAGTTTAACTTATAGCGAAGTTGGTGTGTGTCATGCATTAAGTTATGGCTTATCAAAAATTCATGGCACACGCCACTGTTTTGCCAACTGTGTTATTTTTCAACACTTGGGAGATATTTATCCTGAAGGTCATGCGGAATTTTCGCAAATGATCAAAAAACACAACATTAATTTACCACAAGGGATGAGTAAACAATGGGATGAAGATACGTTAGACAAGATGGCAACCGTTAGTTACAATTTACCATTTATGTGGAATCATGCATTTGGCGACAACTACAAAGAAGTTGCCACTATGGATTATATTAAAGATCTGTTTAGGAGAATGTAGTTAGAATTTCTTTACTCTGTGTATTTATAAATTGAGAAAGTAAAACTTCTATCCAGCCAACCGTTAAAATTTAAAATAGAAAACCAAGTTGGAAAATTAGAATAAATGCGTTCGAATTTTTTATTGTTTTTTATTATAAATTCTCCTTCGTTAAATTTCTCTGAAAAATAGTAAGTGTCTGCGTTTACTTGTAAACCAGTCGTATCAGCATTCAGATCAACTGTTTTTATTTTTGTGTTCCTGAAATAATTTAGTGAGCCCGCATTATTATACGGATCGTTTCCTTCATAATAAAGTGTTGGCGCGTTCCCTTCCACCTTTTCATAAATAACTTTTAAAGAATGGGTATTGTTATCTGCAGGCTTAATTATAAAAAACAGTAGTAAAATTATATTTACTGTTATGGCAAAATTTAAAAAACCACTTCGTTTAAAAAATACAATTAATTTATTGTTACTGTCTTGTATTGATTGAAAATAAAAGATAATTATGAAGGGTATAAAATTTAACACAGGAAATAAAAAACGTAACTCCTTGTGGCTCACAAAAAAATGCAGGAAAATAAACGGAATTGATATCCAGGTAATAACATGGCGTGAATTCGTTTTCCAAAAAGCAAAACAAGAAAAAATGATCAACACACTAAATGGCGGAATTAATTGAATTAACGATTCTTCTAAATAAAAATAAATGGGTTCTTTACCAAAGGCACTGGCTTTATCTTTAAATAAATTAAGATCTAAATAATTCCACCAGGTAAGCGTTAATTTTCCGTACAGCCATTGATCAATAAATAATCCAGCCACCAAGGCAACCATCAGTCCAACAAAGCCAAGTGCCAACCATTTTATGTGTTCCTTTTTTATAAATAGTGACCAGGCAAATAAGCCAATGATAAAAAAGCTCATTTGAAAGCGACATAAAAAAGATAGGCCAAATAAAAAGCCCGCGCCTATATAAGCAGCAAGCTTCGATCGGTAAATTGAGCTTTTTAATACAATTACAAAACCAAAAATAAAAAGTGTTGAAGAAAAGTTTTCGGAAGAAAAGCGTGCGTGAAAATAAGGCAAGCACCAAAAAAATAAAGAAAAGGTCCACAGCCACGTTTTTAATTTTTGAGTGAGCATTTCTTTCTCTAAAACGGTTAATAGCTTTGCAATGGCAATAAACGATAGTGTTGCCTGAAACAAACGTAAAAACAAAGCAATGGTAAACGGGTTGTTGATTGAAATTGCATTGAGTGCTTTAGTAGAAATAAAAACTATGAGCGGCTGAATGCCCGAACGCATTTGTTCAGAATATTCCCACGGAAGGTCAGCTGCATTATTGATGCCTAATTTAAATCCCGCAAACTCAAAAACCTGAAATAACTCGTCGCACTGGTGATAACCAATACTAAAAACTGCAGCACAAATGTGAACTAAGAAACCAACTACAAGTAAAAGATCTCTTCGTGAAACCAAAGGTCTAAAATTTAAACATTTCGGCTACTATACCCGGAACAACGCCAATAGCAATAGTTGCGGCTGTTGTAAGAACAATTACAAGAATGTTTGATCTTTCTATCTGAATTGGTTCTTCTGTTTCTTGCTTTTTAAAGTACATAGCAATAACCACTTTTAAATAATAATAAACGCCAACAGCAGAAGTTAACACAGCTACAATTAATAACCATTTATACTGAGTTCCGATCATTGCCGTGAACACAAAATATTTCGCGAAAAAACCTGATGTAATTGGAATACCTGCTAATGATAACATAGCAATTGCCATACATAAAGCTAAACTTGGATTGCGTTTTGCTAAACCATTAAAAGCATCAATGTTTTCGTTTCCTTTTTTAGTTACATTATATAAAACACCAAAAGCAGCAATACTACCTAATGAATAAGCCAATGAATAATAAATTAATGCATTAACAGATAAATTACTTCTAACATTCGCCAAAATTACCATCAACATAAATGCAGCATGACTGATACTTGAATAGGCTAACATACGTTTGACATTGCTTTGCATGGCAGCAGAAAAATTTGCAATTACTAATGATAATGCAACTGCTCCGGCAAGAATCCCTGTCCATGTACTGCTTACTTCGGCAAACCCTACCATAAACAATCGCATAAACGCTGCAAAAGCTGCTGTTTTAACTACGGTGCTCATTAATGCTGTTATTAATGTTGGAGAACCTTGATAAACATCCGGTGCCCAAAAGTGAAAAGGAGCAGCTGATACTTTAAATAACATGGCTATTAACATAAACACAACGCCCACATAAAAGAATAATGGTAAGGTTGCCGAGTTCTCTGATATAAACGAACGAATTTGCATCAGATCAAAACTTCCGGTAGCACCATAAATTAGTGCAATGCCAAATAATAAAAATCCGCTTGCAAACGAACCCATTATTAAATATTTAAATCCTGCTTCGTTACTTTTTATATCGCTCTTTTTACTGGCTGCCAAAACATACAATGGGATACTCATGATCTCAACACCCAAAAATAAAGTGGTCATGTTTTTAAATGAGGTTAACATTAAGGCGCCTACTAAAGCAAATAAAACTAAAGCAAAATGATCAACAAGGTTGGTATCCTCTTCAAAATAATCGTTTGCTAAAATGAACCAAAAGAATGCTGTAGCAATAATAATTCCCGAAAAAGCTAAACCTAGTTTATCAAAACCGATCATGTTGTCAAAATACGGAATACTCATTCCGGTTTTCCATTCCATGAAATTGAATGCGTAAGCTGCAACAATTCCAAGCAACACCATTGGAAACAACAATTTCTTAAACTTGAAGATCTCAGCAAGCATTGCTAAAATTCCTAGTCCGCTTATAATTAATAATCCTTTCATATACTCTTAAAAAATTAGTTCAAATTATTTTAAATTCATCAATATATCTCTAACCGCAACCTCTGCAATATCATTTAAAGGTTTTGGATAAACACCAAACGCAACAACAGCTACACAAATAATTCCAAGCACTAATTTATCTGTGCCTGCTAATGAACCAAATGCTACATTAGAATCATTACGCTCGCCCAACATGATCTTTTGATATGCGCGCAACATATAAACAGCTCCCAAAATAACAGTTAATCCTGCAACCGCAGCCATTACTGCACTGTATTGATAAACGCCATTAATTAATAAAAACTCGCCAACAAAACCATTTGTTAATGGTAAGGCAACAGATCCTAATAAAATAATTAGGAACAAAACCGCAAAGTTTCCGTTCATGCCGCGAATGCCTCCTAATTTATCCATCTCACGTGTTCCGGTGTGACGCAATAAAATATCTGCAATAAAAAATAAACCAACAACGTTAACACCATGCGCTAACATCTGCATAATGGCTCCTTGAACACCTTGTTGATTAGCTGAAAGAATTCCTGCACTAATTAAGCCAACGTGTGCAATAGATGAATAAGCGATCAGGCGTTTAAAATCTTTTGGCTGATAGCGATAATAGACGCATAAACTATTCCAACAACAGAAAGCGCGATGGCTGTTCCTCCCCACTTTTCTAATCCCAAAGGAACAACGGGTAATAACCATTTAATTACTCCAAAGGTTCCCATTTTTAGCATGATCCCCGAAAGCAACATAGTTCCCTGGGTTGGAGCTGTTACATAAGTATCAGGCTGCCATGTGTGCAAAGGAAAAATAGGCATCTTAATCGCAAAGGCAATAAAGATCATCCAAAAAACAGCGCTCTGCTGCACTTCTGTTAAACTTCTTCCTGCTGCATATAAGTCTTGAATATTCCAAGATTTTAACCCGTCAACATTTGTGTGATTGTATAGATAGATCAAACCAACCAACATGAATAAAGAACCTAATAAGGTGTAAACAAAAAACTTGAAGGTAATTTGTCCGCGATTTTCGCCACCCCATAATAAACAAATAAAGTAGATAGGAATTAAAGCTAACTCCCAAAACACATAAAACAAAAATCCATCGTTAGCAGTAAACACACCAACTAATGCCATTTGCATAAGTAATATCAAACCGTAAAAATTATTTGAATTACTGTACTCATTCTTAAATGACGAAAGGATGATCAACGGCACTAAAAAAGTGGTTAATAAGATCATTAACAAGGCCATGCCATCTATCCCTACAGAAAAATGGATGCCCAGTGACTGAACCCATGCGTGATCAAAATTCAACAACGCAGCATTGGGATTGTGCTTGAATAGCATGAAAGCACCTAGTGCAATTCCAAATTCAATGATCGAAGATCCAAGCGCCAAATTACGAGCAGCATTTCCTTTCACAAAGAAAACCAAAAGACCTGCAAGCAATGGAAATAAAATTAATAAAGCTGTTAACATAAATTTCTGAATTCTATTAAATTAAAAAGGTTAGTAAAATAATAAACACAATGCCTATCACCATGCTTATAATGTAAAACCCAATGTTTCCTTGTTGTAATAATCTGATACCGGAACCTAAAGTTTTCACTGTGCTTCCAACACCGTTAACTAATCCGTCTATTATCTGAATATCAAAGAATTTATGGAAAGCAACCGAAAGAACATCTAACGGTTTGCGAATTACCGCATCATAAAATTCATCAACATAATATTTATTATAGATAACAGTTTGCAGACCCGGCATCTTATCTCCTTCTTTAAGTGGGATCGTTTTCTTTTGACGGTAAATAATATACGCCAGATAAATTGTTACCGCTGCAGCTAAAACTGCTATACCCATCAACATCCATTCTGTTTCGTGATTTAATGTACTTGGATTTTTTCTAACAATTATTGTTTCTAGATTATTACTCATCCAATTTGGCATATGCCAAAATTCTGGCAAGCCCAATAAACCACCAACAACCGAAAGAATCGCTAAAACAATTAATGGAAAGGTCATTGAACTTGGCGACTCATGTAAATGATGTTCTTGTTCGTGAGTTCCTCTAAACTTTCCGAAAAAAGTTAAGAATAATAAACGGAACATATAAAACGCTGTTAACATTGAAGCGATCATGCCAAACATCCAAAGTAATGGACTGTGCTCATAAGTGTGTGCTAAGATCTCATCCTTACTAAAGAAACCGCTAAACGGAGGTAAACCGCTAATGGCAATAGTACCCATTAACATGGTCATAAATGTGATCTTAATTTTTCCACTTAAACCGCCCATTTTACGGATATCTTGTTCGCCACCCATTGCATGAATAACAGAACCTGCACCTAAGAATAATAATGCTTTAAAGAACGCGTGTGTTGTAACGTGAAAAACAGCAGAGCTATATGCGCCAACGCCTAACGCTAAAAACATTAAACCTAATTGCGATACTGTTGAATATGCCAAGATCTTTTTAATGTCGTTTTGAAATAAACCAATTGTTGCTGCAAATAAAGCGGTAACTACACCAACAATTGCAACTGTTTCGCTTGCAACTTCACTAATTGAATAGAACACATTTGAACGAACGATCATATAAATACCGGCAGTAACCATGGTAGCAGCGTGAATTAATGCAGATACAGGAGTTGGGCCCGCCATTGCATCAGGCAACCAAGTGTATAAAGGAATTTGTGCCGACTTACCCATTGCGCCAACAAATAATAATAAAGCTATCGTTGTAATTACTCCTGTTGAAGCTGTGCCTGCTTTAAGAAATACTTCGTTATAAGAAATACTGCCGAAAGTAATAAACACTAAAATGATCCCTAATAAAAACCCAAGATCACCGATACGATTCATAACAAATGCTTTTCTTGCGGCATTGTTATATGCGTTATTCTTAAACCAAAAGCCGATCAGTAAATAAGAACACAATCCTACTCCTTCCCAACCAACGAACATAATTAAGTAGTTGTTTCCTAAAACTAGCAACAACATAAAGAACACAAATAAATTCAAGTAGGTAAAGAAACGCGCAAAGCCCTCGTCATGAGACATGTAGCCGATTGAATAAATATGAATTAAAAATCCAATCCCTGTAATGATCAATAAAAATAAAGAAGACAACGGGTCAACTAAAAATTCAAAAGGAATTTTAAGATTACCGGAGTTGATCCATGAAAATAAATTTACGATGTGTGATTTTTCGGCAGGACCACTTAATTCAACAAAAATTAAAACAGATAAAATAAATGAAGCTAAAATACTCACAGAGGCAATGATGCCGCTTAAGCTTTTCCCGATCTTCTTACCAAAGAATCCATTAATTAAAAATCCTATTAAAGGAAATAATGGAACTAAACCAATTAACTTAATCATAAAATAATTCTAATTTTTTAAATTACTTAATACATCCGTATCGATCGTTTTTACATTTCTGTAGATCATACTTAAAATTGCCAAACCTACTGCAACCTCAGCGGCTGCAACTGCCATAATAAAGAAAACAAATACTTGTCCGCTTGCATCGTTATGCAAAGTACTAAACGATACTAATAATAAATTAACTGCATTAAGCATTAACTCAATACACATAAAAATAATAATTGAATTACGGCGAGCCATAACACCAACTGCACCAATTATAAATAACACTGCGCTTAGCAGCAAATAATAATTTATTGAAATTCCGTTGATCATATCCTTTGATTTACAATTTTTTTAATTTACAATTTTATGATTTCATTTGTTGTTTAACTTTATTATTCTTTGCTGTTATCGCAGACGCCGAAAATATTCTCTCAAGTTCCTTCGACTCTTTTAATAACGTTTCATAATTAGTATCTTCTATTTTATTGTGTGATTTAATTAATTCTAACCAATAAACAGATTCATCAGATTCCTCTTCAACAATTTTTAATTTATTAATAAAATCTGCAGTTGATTTGGCTTTACAAGCCGCTCTATAATTTGCTCCTACAGAAGTTGAAGATCTGATCAATTGACGTCCCATAACTTCATTTGCAGTTGTCTTTTTTAATACATCAATAGTTTTTAACGCATTTAAAGCAAAATCAAATGTTCTTTTTTTTAATATTTCAGGCGTAATACTCATTCTTTCAATTGTAAATTGTCAATCTTTTAAATTGTAAATTTATTTTAAATCTTCTGTGTTCACTTTTTTAAATCTTAAATCTGACTTCTAATATCTCACTTATTTTATTTCTTTTTTACCGATCATAATTGCACCCACTAAAGCTGCAAGTAACAATACACTTGCAATTTCGAAAGGAAACAAAAATTCACTGAATAATACCTTACCTAAATTTTTAACTAAACCAATTTGTGATGAACCATACGAAGCTAAACCTAACTGCTCTGTACCTTTTAAAGAACCTACTAACACAAACAATAACATACCACCGGCAATTCCGGCAATGATCTTTGTTATCCAGGTGCGTTGGGGCTCGGTATCTTCATTTAAATTCATTAACATGATAATAAATAAGAAGAGAACCATAATTGCTCCTGCATAAACAACAATGTGTACCACTGCTAAAAACTGAGCGTTTAATAATAAATAGTGACCTGCTATACAAAAAAATGTAAGCACTAAATATAAAACACTGTTAACCGGGTTACGGCTAAAAACCACCATTAATGCAAACATGATGGACAGGAAAGAAAGTATCCCGAAAAGCCATTGTGTAATTGTGTATCCTAACATAATTTATCTTTGATTTAAGATCTAATATCTAAGATTTCTCCTATACTAAAATCTATGTTTCATTTTTACTAATTCTTACTTCTAAAACCTAACGTCTTAATATTTTAGTGTTTCCCTTTATTCAAATTTTTTCCTTCCCAAACAGCATTGTGTTTTAGTCCGGGTAATTTTTTAAATTCTGCAACTTCTAACGTTTGGCGCTTTGACACATCAATACGTTTGTCAACTTTTTCAACCAATTTATTTTTGCCGTAAACAAAATCTTCTCTTTCGTATTCTGTATCAACTAATCTGTCTGTTAAAAATATTGCTTCTTTCGGACAAGCTTCTTCACATAATCCGCAAAAGATACAACGCAACATATTTATTTCGTATGTTTTTGCGTACTTCTCTTCTCTGTATAAACTCTCTTCACCCTTTTTTCGCTCTGCACTCTCCATCGTAATTGCTTCAGCCGGACAAGCCACTGCACACAATCCACAAGCGGTACAACGCTCTGCGCCATTTTCATCGCGCTTTAAAACATGCCAGCCTCTGTATACAGCAGCCACAGGCCTTGTTTCTTCAGGATACTTTACCGTAGCTCTGCGTTTAAACAAGTGGCTACCTGTAATTAACATCCCTTTAATAATACCGGGCAAATAAAGTTGTTCCATTGCGGTTTGAACTTTATTCGATACTACCTTGCTTCTATTCGTTAATTGCATTTTTAATAATTTTTAAAATGTAATATTTCCTCTAACAAATTCTACCACTACCGTTATTGCTAAATTCAATAAAGAAAGTGGTAATAAAACACGCCATCCTAATTTCATTAACTGATCATAACGGAAACGTGGTAAGGTCCAACGGATCCACATAAATACAGAAATGAAAATAGCGATCTTGGTGAAATAGGCTCCAAAACCAATAATAGCGATCCATTTCGAACCATCATGTAATCCAAGTGCGTCATATAACTCGTGAGCGAAAGGAAAATTATAGCCTCCAAAATAAAAGGCACTCATTACTGCAGATGAAATAAACATGTTAATGTATTCTGCGAATAAAAATAATCCTAATTTCATTGAAGAATACTCTGTATGGTATCCACCAACTAATTCGGCTTCACACTCCGGTAAGTCGAAAGGAGCACGATTAGTTTCTGCTAATGCACAAACAAAAAATATGATAAAGCCTAAAGGTTGCCAAACAATGTTTGCCAAACCCGCATCTTGTTGTTCAACAATTTCGCGTAAACTTAAAGTACCGCCTGATGTAATAATTAAAGCAATTACTGCAATACCCATTGCGATCTCATAACTGATCATTTGACTAGATGCACGGATAGCGCCTAATAAAGCATATTTATTATTTGATGCCCAACCACCGATCATGATACCATAAACACCAACAGAAACAACACCAAACAAATACAATACACCAATATTAATATCAGTAATTTGCATGCTATATAAATGCCCATTCACATAAATATCTTTTGTCCACGGAATAACGGCTCCTGTCATTAATGCCGTTAGCATTACTAAACTTGGCCCAAGTACAAATAAAAATCGGTTAGATACATTTGGAATGATCTCTTCTTTAAAGAACATTTTTCCACCATCGGCTAATGGTTGTAATAAACCAAAAGGTCCTGCTCTATCCGGACCAACGCGGTCTTGTAGCAAGGCAGAAAGCTTACGTTCCCAAAGTGTAGAGTAAGCTGCAATGCCCAACGATATGGCAAATACAACTACGCACAGTATAAGTTTATAAATTAGAAAAGCGATCATAGTGTCTTTTTTTTATTAAGGTTTTTTATCAATTGGCATAAATCCTAAAGCTTTTTGTTGCTTCATGATCTGAACTTTTAACTCATTTAAATGCTCGTAATGATTTTGTGAAATAACTGAATTTCTTAAAACTGGTGAAGGACCTTCAATAACCCAATCACTTTTTTTCTTGTGATCAAAACGACATGAGTTACAAATAAATTCTTCTACTTCATCCCATTGATCTTTACGTGCAGTTACACGAAGCACCTCTTCACCTTTTAACCACACACGGGTTTTACCACAACATGTTTTGCAATCACGATGAGCATCTACAGGTTTTGTAAACCAAACACGTTGTTTAAAACGGAATGTTTTATCTGTTAAAGCACCAACCGGGCAAACATCAATCACATTTCCTGAAAAATCGTTATCAATAATATTTTCAATATAAGTAGAGATCTCTGATTCATCACCACGCGCAATAACACCATGCACGCGACCATTAGTAAGTTGATCGGCAGTTTTTACACAACGGTAGCAAAGGATGCAACGGTTCATGTGTAATTTAATTTTATCGCCAATATCGATCATCTCATATTCGCGACGTTTAAATTCGTAACGTGTTTTTGATGATCCGTTCTCGTATCCAAGATCCTGTAATTTACATTCTCCCGCTTGATCACAAACAGGACAATCTAAAGGATGGTTAATTAATAAAAATTCAACAACACCTTTGCGTGCTTCTAAAATATCAGGATTAGTAAAATTTTCAACTACCATTCCATCCATTACTTCTGTTCTGCAAGAAGCAACCGGCTTAGGCATTGGTGTAGGATTAGCTGCACTGCCTTGAGTTACTTTAACAATACAAGTACGGCAATATCCACCACTGGTTTTTAATTTAGTATAATAGCACATGGCGGGTGGAGCTACCTCCGGACCGATCATTCGTGCTGCCTGAAGAATAGTAGTCCCTTTTGGCACATCTATTTCTATTCCGTCAATAGTAACTTTCATTACGCGTTAATTTTATTTAATCTGTTATAATGACTCACATCAACAAATTTTTTGTTACGTGCTACCTCTAAAAACTCTTGTTTAAAATGACGGATTGCTGCCGCAACAGGCCATGCTGCTGCTTCGCCTAATGGGCAAATTGTTTTTCCTTCTATTTTACTTTGAATATCCCAAAGCAGATCAACATCACTTTCGTTTGCTGTTCCGTTCAAAAACTTCTTTAATATTTTTTCCATCCAACCTGTTCCTTCACGGCAAGGCGAACATTGTCCGCATGACTCGTGATGATAAAAACGAGAGAATGTAAATAAATTTTTTACGATGCTTGTATCTTCGTCCATTACAATAAAACCTCCCGAACCTAACATCGTGCCCGTTGCAAAG
>JBEIEI010000092.1:0-11191 GCA_040382975.1 Flavobacteriales bacterium | reverse complement strand
ATCAATATGAAATTTTATGATCTTTGATGAAATGAATTTTTTTGTTTTCTCGTAACCAAGATCAAGGTAAACTGCGCCAATAAAGGCCTCAAAGACATCTCCATAGGCGCTTGACTTTAATTTTTCATCTTTGGTTAAGTTAGCTTTTAACTGCGCGTTGAAACCAAATTTAATTGAAAGCTCTTTTAAATTTTGGCCGTTTACGATCTTACTGCGAAGTTGGGTTAAAAAACCTTCGTCTTTATAAGGGTAAATATTAAATAGGTGTTCGGCAATAACTGCCCCTAAAACGGCATCACCTAAAAACTCAAGTCTTTCATTGCTGATTGGATTACCATCTCGTTTTGCGGCAGCACTACTGTGTAAAAAAGCCTGATGGTATAATGCTAAGTTTTTTGGCGTAAACCCAATGGTAGTTTTTATCCATGCTTTAAAATCCTTATCGCTTTTAGTTTTTTTAAACCTAAGTTGCGATAATAATTTTTTAAGGGCCAAAACTTTAAGGTTTAAATTTTCTGATCACAACAGCTGCATTGTGACCTCCGAAACCAAACGTATTGCTAATTGCCACATTAACTGTGCGCTTTTGCATGGTATTAAACGTAAGGTTTAATTTTGGATCTATTTCAGGGTCTGTGGTTGTGTGATTTATTGTTGGAGGAATAATGTCGTTTTTAACGGCTAAAATTGCGGCAATGCCTTCAATAGCACCTGCAGCGCCAAGTAAATGGCCGGTCATACTTTTTGTTGAACTAATGTTTAATTTATAAGCATGTTCTCCAAAAATATTTTCAATTGCTTTTAATTCAGCTGTATCTCCAAGAGGAGTGCTGGTTCCATGGGTATTAATATAATCAACTTCTGTAGGGTCAATTCCTGCATCTTTTATGGCACGTTTCATTACCAGGGTTGCGCCTAATCCTTCCGGATGAGGTGCGGTAATGTGATGAGCATCAGCGCTCATTCCGCCACCAATAATTTCGGCATAAATTTTCGCTCCACGAGCTAACGCGTGATCAAGTTCTTCTAAAATAATGGCAGCTCCACCTTCCCCTAAAACAAAACCATCTCGGTCTTTGTCATATGGTCTGGAAGCTTTTTCCGGATCATCGTTTCTTGTGCTCATGGCCTGGCAAGCATTAAAACCGCCAATACCACTTTCGTTTATGGCTGCTTCGCTACCACCACTAATTATGGCATTTGCTTTTCCTAAACGAATATAATTAAAAGCATCAATTAATGCGTTTGTAGAAGAGGCGCAAGCTGAAACTGTTGTAAAATTGGGGCCTCTTAAACCAAAGCGAATCGAGATGTGACCGCTACAAATATCGGCGATCATTTTTGGAATAAAAAAAGGATTAAAACGAGGGGTGCCATCACCTTTAGCAAAGGCAAATGTTTCGTTTTGGAAGGTATCTAAACCGCCAATACCACTCCCCCAAATCACTCCTATCTCATTTTTATCGATACCCTCAGCGTCAAGTCCGCTATCTGCAAAAGCCTGAACGCTTGCGGCAATACCATACCAAGAATAAGTATCTAATTTACGTGCTTCTTTTTTATCAAAATAATCATCGGTATTAAACCCTTTTACTTCGCAAGCAAATCTTGTTTTAAATTTTGATGCATCAAAACGTGTAATAGGGGCTGCGCCGCTAACACCATTAATCAAATTGGTCCAATAATCATTAACATTATTGCCCAAAGGGGTAATGGCCCCAAGACCAGTAACTACTACACGTTTTAGTTGCATAAAATAAAATTAGTTTTTTGCGTTTGCCTCAATGTAAGCAATTGCATCACCTACTGTGCCAATTTTCTCGGCTTGCTCATCAGGAATAGCGATGTTAAACTCTTTTTCGAATTCCATGATCAATTCCACAGTATCTAACGAATCTGCTCCTAAATCATTAGTAAAGCTGGCTGTTGGCGTTACTTCTTTCTCATCAACGCCTAATTTATCAACGATGATTGATTTTACCTTGTTTGCAATGTCTGACATTTTAATTCATTTTAAATTTGGCACAAAAATAATTATATCGGAGTTAAAACAAAATTTAAACTCAAAAATAAGCCCGTTTTTTTGATAATTTATTAGCAACCTAGGTTAAATTTTAGTTAACTTATTGGAAACTAGTAAGTAACAAAAACGAACGGTTAAGAAGTTTTTTTCACAATATGACGATTGTGGTGATGTCTATTGTGATTGTGCCTATTTATTGGCGTTTTTTGGTCTAATACAGGCTCGTTTTTATCCTTAATTACATAAGTTGTAATGATATAAAGTAGTAAACTCGCCCCAACTATGCCACCCATTACAATTAAACCTTGAGTATTAAGGTTCGACATTTGGTTATTCGATACATTTGCCACACTATCTATAACATTAGCAAACATGTTTTGACCGCTAACAAGCACCAACCCTACTAGGATCGCCATTGCTTTAAAATTTGTTGTTTTCATATGATCTGTTTTAATGATGTTTCTATCTATATAAACGTTACTTATCATATGTAGGTTGGCAAAATATGTGCCTGTTTGGCTATTTTTTTGTTTTTTTATTAAATATTTATTACTTATATTTGCACTCACGAAAATAACTAGAGAAAAAGAGGGGACTGTTGTCCCCTCTTTTATTGTAAAAAAATTGATAACAAAAGAATTCATATCCGCATTAATCGCTGAGCACTTAGGCAGCGGGCCTATTTTTGCTACCGGCCTTAGAATTGGTTCCGATAATCAGATCAATGTTTTTTTAGATGGAGATGAAGGTGTTACCATTAAAGATTGTGTGGCACTTAGCAGATATCTTGAAAAAATGTTAGACGAGAGGGGTGAACTTTTTGCTTTAGACGTAAGTTCGCATGGCGCAACCACTCCACTAGTGTTACCAAGGCAATACAAAAAACACATTGGACGTGAATTTGAAATTAAATTTGAAGACGGTACAAAAACCGAAGGAACTTTGGTAAGTTTTGACGGCAATGAAATAATTTTAGAAAACACCGTTAGAGAAAATAAGCCAATTGGCAAAGGAAAAATTGATGTTACAAAGCAACAAATAATAAAATATAATCAAATAAAAGAATCAAAAGTTAAACTCAAATTTTAAAAAAGAAAAACCATGGAAGCCGTTAACCTTATTGAATCGTTTTCAGAATTTAAAGACAATAAAAACATTGATCGTGCTACATTAATGAGCATTATTGAAGATGTTTTTAGAAGTATGCTAATAAAAAAATATGGCAGCGATAAAAATTTTGACATCATCGTTAACCCTGACAAAGGCGACGTAGAGATTTATAAAAACCGTAAGATCGTTGACGATGAGTTTGCAGAAGATTCTTTTGATTATGATGAAAATAAACACATAAGTTTTTCTGATGCTCAAAAAATTGAACCGGATTTTGAAATTGGGGAAGATCTTTCAGAAAAAGTTAAACTTGAAGACTTTGGCCGTCGCGCGGTGTTATCTGTTCGTCAAAACTTAGTCCAAAAAATCCTTGAATTAGAAAAAAGCGAGATTTATAATAAATACAAAGAAAAAGTTGGAGATATTATTACCGCTGAGGTTTATCAGGTTTGGAAAAAAGAGATCATGTTAATGGATGATGAGGGTAATGAATTATTATTGCCTAAAACAGAACAGATCCCTTCAGATTTTTTCAAAAAAGGCGACACTGTAAAAGCGGTTGTTTCTAAAGTTGAATTAAAAAACGGAACACCTTCGATCGTAGTGTCAAGAACATCTCCTGTTTTCCTTGAGCGTTTATTTGAAAACGAGGTTCCTGAGATTTTTGATGGTTTAATTACCATTAAGAAAATTGTTCGCGAGCCGGGTGAGCGTGCTAAGGTAGCTGTAGAATCTTATGATGACAGAATTGATCCGGTTGGCGCTTGTGTTGGCATGAAGGGTTCTCGTATTCACGGAATTGTGCGTGAATTAAAAAATGAGAATATTGACGTAATTAACTTTACAAGCAATCCTCAATTATTAATTCAGCGTACTTTAAGTCCGGCAAAAATTACTTCTATCAAAATAGATGAAGATACTAAGCGCGCTGAGGTTTTCTTAAAACCTGATCAAATCAGTTTAGCAATTGGTAAAGGCGGCTTCAATATTAAATTAGCCGGTAAATTAACCGGATATGAAATTGATGTATTCCGCGATACTGATGTGGATGTTGAAACAGAAGACGTTGACTTAGAAGAATTTTCGGATGAAATTGAAGCGCATATTATTGAAAAATTAAAAACTATTGGTTGTGATACTGCTAAAGCCGTATTAGAATTAAGCAATGAAGAATTAGTTCGTCGTACAGGAATTGACGAAGAAACTATTCAAAGCGTGCGTGATGTATTAGCATCTGAGTTTGAAGACTAAGATTGCCGGCATGCCGGGTGTTCTGCCTTTGGGTGGAGGTTGCGAATTGCCTTAATTTTCGCGAGAATTAAAAATAAAAAAACAGAATAAAAAATATGTCAGAAGGAGCTAAAACACTTCGATTAAGCAAAGTGGCCAAAGAATTTAACCTTTCTTTAGGAAAGATAGTTGAATTTCTTGCCTCCAAAGGCCATCAAATAGAAAGTAATCCTAATGCCAAAATTGGCGATGGGGAATACGGTCTGTTGCTGAAAGAATTTTCAAGCGATAAATCAGCTAGAGAAGAGGCTGAAAACGTGGCGCAAAACACAACTAAATTAAAGCGCGAAACCATATTACTCTCTGATGTAAAAGCAAAAAAGCAAAAAGAGGAAGAGGATGCTGATGAGTTCATGATCAAGGATCTTACCCTAAAATCAAAAATTGCGCCAACAGAAAAAATAGAGGTCGTAAAAGAAGCTCCTAAAACAGTAGAGCCTGAAATTGAAAAGCAGGAAACTGCAGCGGCAAATGACGGACCAAAGGTTATTGGTAAATTAGATCTTGATTCGATGAATCTGAGAACCAAGCCCGATAAAAAAACTAAAAAAGAGGCTGAGAAAAAGGAAGTTATTGAGAAACCAACCGTTAAGGAACCGATCGTTGAAAGTCCCACTAAAATTAATCCTGAAGTAATCTCAACCGAAACCCCTGTTGCAAAAGAAGAGCCTAAATCAGAATTCTTAGAAACAAAATACGAAAAACTCGAAGGGCCTAAAATTTTAAGAAGTATTGAATTACCGGTAGTTAAGGAAGTTTCAAAAAAACCTGTTAACGACCCTAATGCTGATAAGAAAAAACGCAAACGTATTCGTAAGGGCGGCTTGTCTCAAGAAGAAATTAAAAAGGTAGGTAAAGAACAATCGGCAATTGCAAGAGAAAAAGCTAAAGAAAAATATGGCGACCCTCGTGCAAAAAAACCGGCAACAACTCCTGGCAAACCTCGTCACGAACTTACTGAAGAAGAAATTCAAGCTCAGATAAAAGAAACCCTTGCGCGATTAAGTGCAAAGGGAACAAAATCTAAAACATCAAAATACCGTCGTGAAAAACGTGATGATGTGCGTGAAAAAATGGCTGAAAAAGCTGAAATTGCTGAAGCAGACAGAAAAATCCTGAAGGTTGCAGAATTTGTTAGCGCGAATCAATTAGCGCAGATGATGGATGTTCAGGTAACAAAAATTATTTCTACTTGTATGTCGCTTGGTTTATTTGTTTCTATTAATCAACGTTTAGATGCAGAAACAATTTCGATCGTAGCTGAAGAGTTTGGATACAAAGTAGAATTCGCCAGTGCTGAAGATATTGAAACGATCAAAGAAGAAGATAAAGATTCTCCTGAAGATCTTATTTCTCGTCCGCCAATTGTCACTGTTATGGGTCACGTAGATCACGGTAAAACATCTTTACTTGACTTTATTCGTAAAGCCAATGTAATGGGTGGAGAAGCCGGAGGTATTACACAACATATTGGTGCCTACAATGTAAAAATGCAAGATGGTCGCAGTATGACCTTTTTAGATACTCCCGGTCACGAAGCGTTTACCGCTATGCGTGCACGCGGAGCTAAAGTTACCGATATCGCAATTATCGTAATTGCTGCCGATGACAGTATCATGCCGCAAACTAAAGAGGCTATCAACCACGCGCAAGCGGCTGGTGTGCCAATGATCTTTGCAATAAATAAAATTGATAAACCGGGGGCTAATCCTGATAAGATCCGTGAGGCATTATCAGTAATGAATATTTTAGTTGAAGAGTGGGGTGGTAAATACCAATGCCAAGAGGTCTCTGCAAAAATGGGAAAAAACATCGATCTGCTTTTAGAAAAAGTTTTGCTTGAATCAGATATGATGGATCTTAAAGCTAATCCTAATAAAAATGCCGCAGGTAGTGTAATTGAAGCTAGTATGGAAGAAGGTCGCGGTTACGTAGCAACTATTCTAGTACAAAGCGGAACATTAAAAATTGGTGATGTAATGTTAGCTGGTAGTTTTAGCGGACGTGTACGTGCCATGTTTAACGAACGTGGTCAAAAAGTAGATCATGCAGGACCATCGTATCCTGTAAAAGTATTAGGGTTAAGTGGAGCGCCAACCGCTGGTGATAAATTTAATGTGATGAGTGATGAGCGTGAAGCGAGAGAAATTGCCAACAAACGTTTACAGTTACAACGTGAGCAAGGAATCAGAACGCATAAACATATTACTTTAGATGAAATTGGACGTCGCTTAGCAATAGGTGATTTCAAAGAATTAAATGTAATTGTTAAAGGTGACGTGGATGGTTCTATTGAAGCGTTATCTGATTCATTATTAAAATTATCTACAGAAAAGGTTGCTGTAAATATAATTCACAAATCAGTAGGTGCAATTAGCGAGAGTGATGTTTTATTAGCTTCAGCTTCTAACGCCATCATTATTGGTTTCCAGGTAAGACCAAGTACTAGTGCTCGTAAATTAGCCGAGGTTGAAGAAATTGATATTCGTTTATATTCTATTATCTACGATGCCATCAACGAAATTAAGGCGGCAATGGAAGGCATGTTAGCGCCTGAGTTTGAAGAGAAAATTGTTTGCAACATCGAAATCAGAGATGTGTTTAATATTACTAAAGTTGGTACTATTGCCGGATGTTACGTGTTAGACGGTAAAGTTACACGTAATACTAAAGTACGTGTTATACGTGATGGCATAGTGGTTCACACTGGAACACTTGGTTCATTAAAACGCTTTAAAGATGATGTTAAGGAAGTAACAACAGGTTATGAGTGCGGATTGAACATTGATAAATTTGATGACATTAAAGTTGGAGATATAATTGAAGGTTACGACATGATAGAAATTAAAGCAAAACTTTAAAAAGTAATTTTTTAAACGATTAAGAGTCCGCCTAATAAGCGGACTTTTTTATTTTTATAATTTTCTTACGTTAATATAGGCTATTTCCCGCTCAATTATTTCTGTTTCATTCGTATTTACCCGATTGAACAATTCGTTTTTCATAATTTTTTAATGAATACAACATTTAAGCCTTGTATATATGATCTATTTATAGTTTCAAACAATACATAGGACGAAACAAGTAAAGACCGATGAGAATACTTAAGTAAGAAGAATTCAACAATTTGGCACTAAAAGCTAAAGGCAAAAGTTCGCCAATTTTTAACTCACTTGTTAACATTAATGTAGGTGAGGGTTTATTAATCATAAAAAAAAGACTGTAACCATAAGGCAAGCCCGAGTACGTTAGTAAAACATATTGAAAAAAACACGCGTTAAAATTTACTTTCGGCAAATTACCTAACAGACAAGGCTGGGCTGTAAATCTCGTAGAATCAACAGCAGAGGCTTTTCAAAAAAACATAGCATAACAAAAACAATAAAAGAAATCAACCCAGCTAAACAAACGATTCAAGAAGATATTTATACAGATGAAGGACAACTGAAATTAAAATCAGATATTGTTATTTTTTATTTAGGAAGAATTGCTTTTTACAAGATTGAAAAAACAGAAGATTCTCTGAAAGCCTCAAAGGATCTGTTCTGGGAGCAAAATAGAGCTGTTATTAAAAACCTTTTCTTAGAAGCAATTGATGTTCTTTCAAAATCAAATCACGTTGTGATAGAAAACGGAAAAACATATATTCCATTAAAAAGAAATTAAGTTTACGATAAAATTTTCTGTATCAGTTTTGTAGTAGAATAACCTTCTAAAAAAGGAATGGTGACAACCTTGCCACCAGCTGCTATTACTACATCATAGCCCACTATCTTTTCAACTTCATAATCGTCGCCTTTAACCAAAACATCCGGTTGAAGGAACTTAATAAGTTCATAGGGCGTTTCCTCGTCAAACAAAATAATATGATCGATACAAGCCATTGCCGCTAGTACTGTGGCGCGCGCCTGCTCGTTATTAATTGGTCGATTAGGCGCTTTGTTAAGGCGTTTAACAGAATTATCTGTATTTAATCCTAAAACTAAAACGTCTCCCAGGTCTCTTGCCTGACTTAAGTAATCAACATGGCCCGGATGAATAATATCAAAACAACCATTTGTGAAAACGATTTTATTACCACTCGATTTTTTCAGATTAAGCACTTTTAATGCAGCTTCCTTTGATACGATCTTACTTTGTAATTGCTGCTTAAACGACATTTCTATTACGATTGTAAAGTGGAACTATAATTATACTTATTAATCCTAAAACCAAAATTAATGCAAACTGACTTGTCCATGCTAACCACGGCAAAGCAAATGAAGAAATTTCATCAACACCATACGTGTTAAATAAGATCCAACTGATAATGGCAGGATATGCACCAAGTCCGCCTGGCGCAAACATTACGCCAAAGGTTCCAAACAATAATAGTGTTAAGCACTCCGATTGCCCCAAATGCGAAGTTCCATTTAAAGCAAAAAAACAAACATATAGTGAATAAAAATAACAAGCCCATATCAATAAACTTAAAACTATGAATTTATAAGGTTTCTCCATTTTTGCAATTGACCCAAGCCCTTCACCCATCCCTTTTAAAATACCTCCAAGTTTACCTTTTAAAAGTCCCGCGAATTTTTTTCTTAATAAAAAAAAGCCGGCAGTCAATACAACCATCAATATTCCCAACATTATAAGTTTAGTTGGACTATGGCTCAAGCCTGACAAAATATTTAATAATGGGTCAAAAATATATTTACTAACCAAGCCACTTAACTCTTTAAATTGAACTAAAAAAGTAAGCGCAAATATTAAAAGGAACAAAATAAAATCAATTATTCTTTCGGTAATAACCGTTCCAAAAGCTACTTCAAACGGCACATCATCATACTTTGGGGCAAGCGTACAGCGCGATATTTCTCCCATGCGCGGTATACCGTAATTAGCCAAGTAACCGATCATTACATAACAGTTAGCGTTGATTAAATTTATTTTGTGCCCGGTTGGTTTCAATAAATAATTCCATCTATAGGCTCTCAAAAAATGGCTTAACCAAGAAATAAGCAATGAAACAACTATCCAGAAATAATTTGCTTGTTTAAAGGCGTCAATAATTTTTTCCTTTTGCTCGGGAGTAATTGATCTAACAGAAAGCCAAATAAATAAAACGCCTATACCAAGTAAAACAATAAATTGCAATATGGATTTGGTGCTTTTAATTGCCACTTTATTTTAGTTTATTAGTTTTAGTATCAGGAAAAACAACCCATGGATGAAAGGTTTTTGCTTTCTCAAAATCCATGTTAGCGTAAGAAATAATAATCACTACATCTGCTAACTTTACGCGTAAGGCGGCCGGCCCATTCAAACAAATAACTCCGCTTCCACGCTCCCCTTTTATCACGTAGGTGATAAAACGCTCACCATTATTTTTATTTAAAATATGTACTTGCTCGTTTTCAATAAAATTAGCAGCATCCATAAGATCTTCATCAATGGTAACGCTTCCAATATAATCTAACTCAGCCTGCGTTACTGTAACGCAGTGTAATTTAGATTTCATAACAGTAATTTCCATAGCGGTGTAAATTTAGGGTTTTTTATTCATTTGGTGTTGCATTAAACCCAACAAAATCGATAACTTTAAACAATATTTGTATCTCAAAACCGTTATACTGTTTCTGAAAAGATTTAATTTTATATTTATCGCCCTGTTACTTGCACTTAACTCCTTTTCGCAAGAAAATGATGGCTACGGTGTGCATTTACCAAAATTTTACAAGCAAAAACTGCATTTTGGTTTTACCATTTCGGGTAACTCAACTGATTTTAGAATAAACCCAAAACCCAATTCACAATTCCCTGATACGATTATTGGCACTACCCGTTACAGAATTAAAACAGTATACTCGCAACCCGCACCGGGCTTTGCAATTGGCATTGTTAGTGATGCCCGAATATTTGATTATTTAAGAATTCGCTTTACACCAAGTATTAGCTTTGCTTCGAGAAAAATAGAATACCGTTTATCAAATGCCAATCGTGATAGCTCCAAAGTCTTCCAAAAATTAGTTGAATCTGCTTTTATTTTCTTTCCTCTTGAAGCAAAAATCCAGTCCAAACGCTTAGGTAATTTTAGTGCTTACGTTATTGGCGGAGGCGGCTATTCTTTAGATCTGGCTTCAAGAAAAAAATCTGCAGGGGTGTCATCGGGAGGGCCAAATCAATTGGATGATAATGTTAAACTTAAACGCGACGACATTTTTTATAGTGCAGGGGCGGGAACGGATTTTTATTTAGAATATTTTAAACTGGGATTAGAACTAAAATTACTGATCGGCACTAAAAATTTATTACGCCCCGAAAATAGTATCTTTACAAATAGTATTGATAAAGTAAGATCACGCATGGTGGTTTTTACTATAACATTTGAAGGTTAATAGTTAAAAATTTGAGGGATAAAATCCTTCCGTATCGTATGCAAACAAAAATTCAACTTAAGGTTAGTCCGCAAACAGCTGTAAACGAACAGCAAATAAAAGAGGAAGTAAAACAGCAACTTCGCCTTAAAGAAGATTCAAAATTATTTGTAAAGGTTTTAAAACGCAGTATCGACGCTCGTTCAAGAAGCATCGAAATTAATTTAACTGTATTAGCTTTTGTTGATGAGGAATTTGTATCCGATAAAATCGAATTTAATTATTTAAATGTTTCTAATACAAAACAAACCTGCCACATTATAGGTGGCGGTCCGGCCGGTTTATTTGCTGCCCTGCGTTGTTTAGAGTTAGGTATTAAACCGATCATAATTGAACGTGGCAAAAATGT
>JBEIEI010000091.1:0-11239 GCA_040382975.1 Flavobacteriales bacterium | reverse complement strand
TTTTAAATTAACACCTTCCACTATTTTCTTGTAAAAGCGGTTCTATTTTAGTTTAAATTTGCATTTATTCATGAAAGACGTTTTTTTAGTACATATTACTTTGCCGGATATTTTTACGCCAAAATTTTGGGAATTAGTTCCCAAACAAACAAAACGTATAAATGATCTTTTAGAAAAGCGCGTTATTTTAAATTACTCTTTAGATATGGAACGTAAAAACGTTTGGGTTTTTATTGAGGCTAAAGATGAAAAAACGGTAATGGATATTTTAAGCACTTTTCCCATTATAAAAGAGGTGAAAACCAATATTCATGAATTGGCTTTTTACGATGCAGCCCCTCTTGGCATGCCGGATATTATTATGAACTAAAGGTTCATTTCTATTGTCTTAATACTTTTACCAAAAGTCCCTTAATTTACATATGCGTTGCACGTTATTGTGTAGGTTTTTAATAAAATGTATATTTGAGCATGGCTACAAAAGAACAAGTTAAAGAGTATTACGACACATTTAAAGAGCATCAAAAGCAATTAGGAATTAATATCAGACACCGTACTATTTTTAAAAATTTAAAGAGTGCCGGCTTAAAACCTAACTCTAATGTTTTAGAAATAGGCTGTGGTATTGGTACTGTAAGTAATTTAATTTTAAAATTTATTACCGAAGGTAGTTTTGTAGGCTTAGATATTAGTCCTGAAAGTATTAATATGGCCAAAAACTTTAACGCTTTTCATAAAAAGGCAGAGTTTATGGTTAACGACATGAGTAACTTTACGCATAAAACAAAATTCGATTTTGTTGTGTTTCCAGATGTTTTAGAACATATTCCGGTGGAGCAACATGCCAATATTTTTGAAACGGTTTCAAAATTAACTACTCCTGACGCTGTTATTTTAATAAATATCCCTGAACCTAATTATTTAAATTGGGTAAGAGAGAACGATCCAAAAAAACTTCAGATCATTGATCAGTCTTTATCCATGCAGGATCTTTTAAATAATGTTTACCCTTATGGTTTTAAATTATATTCAATGAACCCTTATTCTTTACATTATGATGTGAATGATTATTTAAGCATTGTTTTAAAAAAGAACCCAACTGTAAAACAGATCAATTTAAAAAACAAACTTACCCGTGCCATTGAGAATACCAAAAGTAAGTTAGCTTAATTATATTGAAACAAAAGCTTTTATATTTTCATGCAGGCAGATCTTCATTTGTAATTAAGGATATTGAGATCTTGCAAGAGAAATATGAGGTGCATGAGTTCTTTTTTGATACCACAAATAAAAAAAGTTATTTAATTGAGTTCATAAAACAGAAATGGTTTATCCTCTCAAAAATCTTTGGCGCCAAATTAATTGTTTGTCAGTTTGCTGGTCATTACTCGTTTTTACCTATACTATTTGCGAAACTATTTTTTAAAAGATCAGTGATTGTTGCCGGTGGAACCGATTGTGTGGCCTTTCCATCCATAGCTTATGGGAATTTTAATGGGAAGTTAATGCGATTTACAACCGGTTTTTCGTTTAAGAATTGTGATCTGATCTTGCCGGTGCATCAAACATTGGTTGAATATGATTATACGTATCAGCCAAACGATTTTCCAAAACAAGGCTTTAAGTATTTTATTAAAGATCTTAAAACAAAGGTTGAAGTTATTCCAAACGGATACGATAGTAATAAATGGTTTTGTAATTCTGAAAAAGAAAAAAGATCATTTATAACAATAGGAGCAGGGCTAGGGTCTAGGTTTGGCTTTAGTTTAAAAGGAATAGACATGATCTTTGAGATCGCACCAAAATTTCCGGATGCCACTTTTTATATTGTAGGAGGTTCTTCTATTAAAACAAAAGCGCCTGCCAATGTTAAATTATTAGAAAATATGCCTAATGATCAAATTCAGCCGTTATTAAGCAAAATGCAGTTTTATATGCAATTATCTTTATCAGAAGGTTTTCCAAATGCTTTATCTGAAGCGATGTTATGCGAATGCGTTCCTTTAGTTTCTAACGTTGGCGGAATGCCCGATATTATAGATGATTGTGGTTATCTTTTAAAACATAAAGATCAGGAAGAACTTTTTAAATTGATCAACACTGCTTTAAATAATAATGATCTTAGTAGTTTTGGTAAAAAAGCTCGAAAACGTATTGTAGATAATTATACCTTCGAAAACAGAAAAAATAAATTGTTATCTGAATTAGAAAAATTAGTTTAACGTGGGCGTAATAAAACGGCAGGGCATAAAAAATACTATAATAACCTATATTGGGATTATTATTGGTGCCGTTAATATTATTTTTATTCAGCCAAAATTGTTAACCGAAGAGGAGCTTGGTTTAACCCGTTTATTGTATGATTTTGCTTATTTAATTGGTTTGGCAGTGCCATTAGGTTTACCAAATATAATCGTAAAGTATTTTCCGTTTTTTAAGGATAAAGAAAATAAGCACAATGGTTTTGCCGGTTTTGTATTGTTGGTTTTTTCTGTTGGCTTTATTATTTCTGCAGCGGCATTGCTTATTTTTAAACCAAGCATTACAAGTTATTATACAAAGGATGCAGCTTTATTTGTGAATTATTTTAGTTTTATTATTCCGTTCACATTTATTGTTTCTGCTATAACCATTACTACGGCTTATTGTCAGGCTTTATTCAAATCAACCATTCCCTCGTTTTTAAATGATATTTGTTTGCGATTAGGTACGATTTTAATTACAATTTTATATTTTAATAAAGTTATTTCCTTAGATCAATATGTGTATTGTTTTATTGGTCTATATGCAATTGAGTTAATCGTTATTTTGGGATACATTGTTTTAGTGGATAAACTTTCGTTTATACCCAACAAAAATTTATTCCAAAAATATTCGGCAAAGCAAATGTTGCGGTTTGGTTTGTTATTGTGCTTAGCCTCCTTCGCATCTATAGCTCTCCGAAAAATAGATGTTATTATTTTAGGGGCCAGCGATCTTAAGTTGGTTGCAGTTTATACAACCGCTATTTTTATTGCATCGTTTATTGAAGTACCATTAGGTGCTTTAGAACGAATTAGCCACACGAAGATTGCCGATAATTTTGCTAAAAATAATTTACATGAAATAGAAAAGATCTATAAAGATTCGGTAAAGTATTTATTATTAATTGGTGGTTTTTTATTTATTGGCATTACAGCTTGCACAAAATACATTTATGAAATTGGTCAGTTACCCAATTCATATCAAACGTGCATTGATGTGGTATATATTGTTAGTTTGGGTGCTTTGATCAATATTTCTACCGGTATTAATTCTGCCATCATGTTCTATTCTAAACACTATGTTTTAGGAACCGTTTTATTGGTAGCAACATTAATAATTACTGTTTTATTAAATGTTTTTCTTATTCCTTTGTACGGTATATACGGAGCAGCAATAGCATCAGTTGCAGCTTCTTTTATATACAACATGGTAAAATTTGTTTTCATCTATCAAAAATTCAAATTTCAGCCTTACACAAAAAAATCACTTTATATTTTTATGATCATTAGCGTTTGTTCTATTTTAGGCTATGTTTTTCCGGAAGTTAGCAGTAATGCCTTTGCGAATTTGTTCTTAAAAGGTAGCCTAGTAGCAACAATTTATGTCGCAGCAATTTATCAGCTAAAATTAGCACCAGAAATTTTTAATGGAATAAAACAAAGATTTTTAAAGAAGTAAATTAATTAGTGATCTTCTTCAGAATCGTCAAAAGAGAAATCATCGCCATCTTCTTGCTCTTCATGTTCATCTTCAGAATCGCCCTCTTCACCTTCTTCCCCCTCGAGGCTATTAATATCAGACTCTTCTACAGCTTCTTCGCCCGTGTCAATGGTTTTATAGATCTCTTCGTCCTCAATTTCAGGCTCATTTAATAAACCTAGCATTGCCAGATCTGGACTAAGTTCTTCTTTAGCCATATTTATTTGTTTGTATTGTTTTGGTGCGGTACCAACACTTCTAATACAAACAGGGTAATTAACTTTAGGTGCTTCATCGGCAATTTTCACCATTTCAATTAAAAAACCCCACTGCACATTTTGGTCAAAAATATAAACAAAACGTTGATGAGGTTGCTCAATAAATTTGGCAATTTTAACCTCCGACATTAATTTTTTAGGCTCTACTTTTTTGCGAATCTCAAATTCATCTAAAGGCAGATCCTCTTTTTTTAAAGTTATTTCTTGTCCTTTTCTCCAATAATCATCGCTTACAAAAAAAGAGGCAGAATGTTTATTGTCAAACTTAAAGCTTTCTTGAATGATGTTGTGAAATTGCTCAAATGTTTGAACCGTGCGAATATCTATATCTCTATAAATATCTTCATTTTCCTCTAAATAAACTCTAAAACGATAAACAGCCATTTATATTAATTTTTTGTTTTATAAATTTCTGATTTTATAATGCCTAGTTTATTAAAAAAGTGCGTAAACGAAACCCCTAAAACACCAAGGCCATATTTTGAACTTCTTGCAAAATTGATAGAACTTGCTTCGGGAAAATATTTAGTAGGGCAGGTAACCTCTGCAATATCAAAGCCTGCGTAAAATATTTGAGATATCATTTGGTTATCAAATACAAAATCGTCGGAGTTAGCGTGGTAGTTGATCTTTTGAATAACTTCTTTCGAAAAAGCACGGTACCCGGTATGATATTCAGATAATTTTTGATTGATCAAAACATTTTGCGTAAAGGTTAACATACGGTTAAAAATGTACTTGTACATTGGCATTCCACCTTTTAGAGCACCCTTGCCTAATATCCTCGATCCAAAAGCTACAGGATATAGATCGTTGGCGATCAAATAACTTAAACTATGTATCAATTTTGGAGTATACTGGTAATCCGGGTGCAACATGATCACAATGTCGGCCCCTAAACTCATTGCCTTATCATAGCAGGTTTTTTGATTTCCACCATAACCTTTGTTTTGCTCGTGCCTTACCACGTGCTTAATACCAATGCTTTTTGCAACCTCCGAGGTGTTATCTTTACTGTGGTCATCTACCAATACAACATCATCAACAATATCGAAAGGAATTTCGTCGTAAGTCTTTTTTAATGTTAGTGCCGCATTATAAGCAGGCAATACTGCAATTATCTTTTTTCCATTAATCATAAGCCAACAAAAATAACAAAGTTTAATTAATTTACCACCTTAAAAATAACTAAATTAATGTAATTTTAAGCAATTATTGTGTTCCTAAAAAAACTACATACACTAACGATAAAGTCGTTTTTACCACCTTTTACTATAACATTATTTGTTAGCGTGTTTTTATTTTTTTTAGTAGAGATCGTTATTACCTATTTGGACGAATTTATAGGTAAAGGCTTAAATACCTTTGATCTGCTTAAATTATTCGGGTATGCATGGATCGCCATTGTGCCGCAATGTATACCCTTAGCAGTACTTTTGGGATCTATTATGAGTTTTGGAAATTTAGCCGAGAATTATGAATTGGCCGCAATGAAATCTTCCGGGTTATCACTATTTAAGATCATTAAACCGGTTTTTGTTTTTATTATCGTTTTGGCAGCAATGACCTTTATGTTTAACAATTTTGTTTTACCCGTTGTTCATTTAAAGTTTCAATCACTTCTTTACGATATTCGTCAAAAGAAGCCTACTGTTAATATTAAAGACGGTATCTTTTATAATAAAATTGATAATTACACACTACGAGTTGGAAAAAAATCGGCGGATAAAGACACCCTAAAAGATATTTATATTTATGACCACAGCGATCGTCAGGGAAATAATATACAAATGTATGCTAAAACCGGTAAGCTTACTACCACAGCAGATACCAGTGCCTTGGTTTTAATTTTAAGAGATGGAAACCGTTATAAAGAAGAAATGAACGCTTCGGGTTTGCCTTCTCAAAAAAAGCCCTTGTCGCAATTAAATTTTAAGCAATTGCAGGTGAATATAGAATTGGTTGATTTTAAAATGAAACGTACTGATGAAAATCAATTTAAAGGAAACGAGGAAATGATGAATATTTGGCAGATAGATTCTGTGGCTGATTCTACTACAAGGCTATTGTCAAAACGCATTAATGAATTAAAACGACAATCTGAACAGTTTTTTTATGGCAGAACTTCTTCATATGTTTTTGGAAATAATAAATTTAAAACTGTTTCCATCAAAAAATTTTATGATAGTTTAAACCAGGTCGATCATGCAAGATGTTATGAAAATGCTTTGAACATTGCGCGTTCCGGGGCCAGTTATATAGATGCCGCAGAAGTAAACATGAAGAGTGAAAAACAAACAGTTAACCAATTAAATGTTGAGTGGCATAAAAAAATTGTAGTGAGTTTTGCATGTATAATTTTATTTTTTGTAGGCGCACCTTTAGGGGCAATTATTAAAAAAGGAGGCTTAGGTTTGCCGGTTGTTGTATCTGTTTTTTTCTTTTTAGCTTATTTTATTTTAACTGAGGCATACACCAGTGTTGCCTATGACGGAACAATTCCTGTTTGGCAAGCCATGTGGACGCCATTAGTGATTTTTTTACCCATTAGTGTTTTTTTAACATACAAAGCAGCCAAAGATTCTGCTATTTTTGACGTTACAGGTTATTATATCTGGATCTCGAAATTATTTAAAAATAAAAAAAGTGCTTAGTATACTTCAGATATGTAATAAAGCTCCTTTTCCGGCGAACGATGGAAGTAGTATTGCTATATATAATATGGCTCAGGGGTTAATTGATAACGGGGTTAAATTACATTTGCTAACAATAAATACAAAAAAGCATTTTAAAGCAGATAGTGAAGTACCTTCTGATTTTAAACAAAATTCCAATTACCGTTCTGTGTATCAAAATACCGATACTAGTGCCATTGGGGCTTTTTTAAATTTATTTTCTTCTCAGTCTTATTTTGTTTCAAGATTTTATTTTAAAGAGTTTAACGATCGGTTAATTGAAATACTAAGCAAAAACACTTTTGATATTATTCAATTAGAAGGAGTTTTTATGGCAGTGTATATTGATACCATAAAAAAATACAGTAAGGCTAAAATTGTATTAAGGGCACATAATATTGAACACAAAATTTGGGAAAGGCATTTAAATAGTTCTAAAAAAAGTTTTAAAAATTTTTATTTATCAATTCAAAATAAGCGATTAAAAAAGTTTGAATTAGAAGTTTTAGCTAAGATCGATGCAATTGTTTCAATTACCGATCATGATAAATTACTGTTTGAACAAATGGGGTTTAATAAAAAAATGTTTACTTGTATTACCGGTGTAGATGTTGCTTCTTACCAAGCTAGATCAATATTACAAATAAAGCCTAAAACCATGTTTTACTTTGGATCGATGGATTGGATGCCTAACCAAGAAGCGGTAAAGTGGTTTCTTGACAATTGTTGGGATACCGTAAGTAAAGCAGTTCCTGATTCTAAATTTGTTATTGCAGGTAGAGGTATGCCGAAAAGTTTTTTACAGTTAAATTTACCGAATGTTTTAATAATAGAAAATGTTAAGGATAGTAAATCGTTTTATGAGCAATACCAGATAATGCTGGTTCCTTTGCTTTCAGGGAGCGGGTTGCGAATAAAGATAATAGAAGGTATGGCTTATGGTAAGGCTATTGTTAGTACCAAAGTAGGAGCAGAGGGTATTTTTTGTGATCCGAAAAATGATCTTATAATTGCCGACAGTGCAGGAGATTTTTCTAATGCAGTTATTGAGCTTTTAAATAATGATGATAAAAGAAAGAAGTTGCAAGAAAATGCTACTGCTTTTGCCTATAAAGAATTTGATAATAAAAATGTGGTTTCAAAATTAGTAAACTTTTACAATACGTTATTAAATGCATAATTTATTAATTATACTTTTTTTTGTTTCTGCACTATTAATATTGCAAACTTATTTATTTTATCCGCTTTGGATGATATTATTTAAGGCAAAAAAGGATAGTGTAGATATAGTTTATGCAGTTGAAGACGATCTTCCAAATGTTGCTTTATTGATAGCGGCTTATAATGAAGAAAAAATAATTGGAGAAAAAATAGTATCTGTTTTTAAAACAAATTATCCTTTATCAAAAATAAAAGTTTACGTTGGTTCTGATGCCTCTACCGACAATACCGACAATATTATTACCCAATTAGGCGATAAATATCCTAATTTACAATTAGTAAAATTTGGCGGCAGAACAGGTAAGGCAAATATTATTAATGCTTTGGCAGATCTAGCAACCGAAGAAATTTTTATTTTAACGGATGCAAATGTTCTTTTTAAAGAAGACACAATTTTTAATTTGATCCGCCATTTTAAAGACGAAAAATTTGCTCAGGTTTGTGCTAATATCATTAAAGTTTCAGGATCTGATATGGGCATTGCGCAACAAGAAAAATCGTACATCGTTTTTGAGAATAAAATTAAATATGCCGAATACAAACGTTGGAATATTGTGATGGGCGCAGAAGGTGGTTGTTATGCCATTCGCAAAGAATTTTATTCTCCGGTGCCAAAAAACTTTTTTATGGATGATTTTTATATTACAATGAATGTAATTGAAAAAGGTAAAAAAATTGTTTTTGATAATGAAGCTATTTGCTATGAAGATGTTCCAACTCAAGCACAAGAAGAATTTAAACGGAAAGTAAGGATATCTATTGGTAATTTTCAAAATCTTTTAAGGTATAAAAGTTTATTATTTCCAATCTGGGAAGGAGCTGCTATTGCCTTTTGGTCTCACAAAGTATTAAGGTGGTTAACTCCTTTCTTTTTAATTAGTTGTTTAGCTTGTTCAATTTTTCTTTCCTTTAGCTCTCAATTATTTTTAGTTCTTTTTATTACGCAGTTTTTTTTAATGTTGTTCCCACTAATCGATTTTATTTCGCCTTTTAGGTTATCGCTATTTAAGTTCATTAGCCACTTTTTTTTAATGAATTTAGCTCTTTTAAAAGGCTTTGTAATGTTTGCAAAAGGAGTAGAAACTAGTATTTGGCAACCTACAACGCGCAATATTGAATAAATTTATTTACATATTTTTTTCACTTTTTATTTCTCTTTCCTTTTTAGCTCAAACTAAAAAGGCTGTAAAAAGCACTCAGCCAAAATCTGCTGTAACCACAAAAACACAAACTCCGGTTGCAAAAACAATAAATATTAAACACGCCAACAGCCTCTCTTTTGATAGAGATAAAAGTAATGCTAAGGTGTTAACCGGTAATGTTGTTTGCGAACACGATGGCGCAATTTTAAATTGCGATACTGCATTGATATTTGATGAAGATCAAAAAATGCAGGCTTCGGGTCATATTGTTATTACAAAAGGCGATAGCATTACAGTTACAGGTGATAAATTATTTTATGATGGTAAAACTAAAATGGCCACGCTTGATAACAATGTTAAGTGTGTTGAAAAAGACATGACCCTAACCACCAATCACCTAAGTTTTGATGTTGGAAGATCGGTAGCTAATTATTATGATGGTGGCACAATTGTAAATAAAGAGAATACATTAGTTAGTAAAAATGGTCATTATTATTCTTCTACAAAAGATCTTGCTTTTCATTACGATGTTGAGCTGACCAATCCTGATTATAAAATGAAGTCAGATACTTTACGCTATAATACAATAACCAAAACTGCTTTCTTTTTAGGGCCAAGTATCATTACAAGTAAAAGCGATTATATTTATTGCGAAAACGGTTGGTACGATACCGAAAAAGAAAAAGCTCAGTTTAGCGTAAACGCTTTATTAGTTACATCACAGCAAAAACTTACGGGTGATAGTTTGTTTTACGATAGGAACGCACAAACAGGCAGAGCATTCAGAAATGTACGCTTAATAGACACCGCTCAAAAGTCAATCATATATGGTGGTTACGGCGAGTTTAAACAAAAAAGATCAGAAGCCTTAATTACAATTAAACCTATTTATGCAAGAATAGTAGATGGCGATACGCTTTTTATTGCAGCAGATACTTTATATCATCGTGATCTTGATTCGGTAGATAATTTTTTAAACGCTTATCATCATGTTAAAATTTATAAAAAGGATATGCAGGCATTAGCAGATTCTGCTTCTCTTAATACAAAAGATTCGTTGCTGCAACTGTTTAAAAATCCTTTTTTATGGAGTAACAGATCGCAAGCTACAGCAAAACTCATAAAAGTATATGTTGGTAAAAATACCATTAATGGTTTTAAGCTAGAAAGTAATGCATTCCTTATTCAACAAGCCGATTCAATTGATAAATTCAATCAACTTTCCGGCAGAAGTCTTGAAGCTTTTATAAAAAATGATACGATCCGAAAAGCGATCGTTATTGGAAATGCTGAAATGTTGTATTACGTGAAGAATAAAAATAAAATCGGAGCTTTAAATAAAACCACCTGTTCTGAAATAAATATGTGGTTTAAAAATGATGAAATTGATCGTGTTACATTAAAACCAAAGGTTGATGGTAACATAACGCCTTTAAAGGATGTAGACCCGGCAAATACAAAAATTAAAGGCTTTAATTGGCAATATGAAAACCGACCAAAGTCTAAGCAAGAATTACATTCTAAAAAATAAATTATTTTGGTAATTTTTTAAGAAGCGGTTTTAAAATTAATCTTTTAAAAACAACGCTTTTAATTCAGTAGCCTCTTCCGGTTTCATTCTGCCGCCCAGTATTAAAGATAACTGTCTGCGTCTTAAAGCACTATCATATCTTTTTTTCTCTATCTCGGTTTCAGGTATTATTTCAGGAACGGGCAGAGGAGAGCCGTTCTGATCAATTGCCACAAAAGTTAATATGGCCTCATTACATTTAGTTTTTGCGCCTGTTACAGGGTTTTCTACAAAAACATCCACAAATATCTCCATACTTGTTGAAAAAGCTCTACTCACTTTTGCTTCTAACGTTACAATACTGTTTTGGTTTATTGCATTATCAAACGACACGTGATTAATGGCTGCGGTAACAACAACTCTGCCACAATGACGTTGTGCCGCTATTGCTGCTGTTATATCAACCCATTGAAGTAATTTTCCGCCAAATAAATTTCCAATGTGATTTGTATCATTTGGTAATACAACTTCGGTATTTATTGTAACAGATTGTGATGGAGTTTTTGATTTCATGTGCAGGTTATTAGTGTTTTCTTAATAATTAATAAATTATAAAAGCCGTGTAAAATTACTCATAATACTTTATTTTTGTGTTATGGATATTTCATACGTTAAAGCTTTACATATAAT
>JBEIEI010000090.1:0-11260 GCA_040382975.1 Flavobacteriales bacterium | reverse complement strand
TAACCTGTCTGCCCGGGTAATAATTTCATAAGGAAATAATACCTGGCGTTTTAAAAATTCGTCCTTAAATTCATTCATCCATTTATGGCTTATGGTAAACACATCATCTACAAACCAAACACGATCGGGATTATAATTTTGCTTTAAAAATTCTAATTCATCAACCACTAGTTTAGCGCTCCGTCGTCTGTAAGTTCCGCCGTAAACTGCTCTACTACACCATTTACAGGTATATGGACAACCACGCATAGTACTTAACGAATACATACTATACCCATGATGTTTTTTCCATGCATTGCCATATAATGTAAGATCAATTTTTTGGCGGGCAGGCATTGGCAATTCATTAATATCTTTGATGAGTGTTCTTTCAGGGGTAAAAAAAACTGTGTTATCTTTTAAATAAGCTGTTCCGGTAGTTTCTGTAGGAAGTGTTCTATTCTTTAAATAATACTCTGTAATTTCAAAAAAAGTTTGCTCTCCTTCGCCCACCACCAAAATATCAGCGCCATTTAAAAGATAATTTTCTGCATTATATCGTATTTCCGGGCCACCCAAAATAATTTTACATTCCCTAAGATCGGGTTGTGAGTGAACAAATTCAATAATTCTTAACACATTAACTTTGGTCATTAAATTAGTATAAATACCAATTAAACCCGGTTTCTTTTTGATCAAATTGTTTTTAAAATCTTCGAATGATGAGAAGGTGGAATCAAAAACCTCATGAGCAATTTTTTTACTTTCAAGATAAGCTGAAATATAGAGAATGCCTAATGGAACGTAAGGCTTCATGATCTCCAATTCTTTTGGGTCTTCACTTAAAAAATATCCGTGTGTTAAAAGTATCAATTTATTTTTTTTAAATGAATGATGTAATGATCAGCGTAATTCGCAGTCCAACTAAATTTACAAAAAAATTTATCTAAACTATCCAATAACTTTAATAGAAATTGTTTATTCGAAAAAAAAGGGTTTAAATATGACGGGGGCACAAAAAGACCAACCCCGGAGGTATGTACCATTTTAAATTTTGCGCCGAAAAAATTCGTTATTTCTTTTGGAGAGTAGTACCAGGTTTTAAATTCAGATCCGTTAATTAAGGTCGCAACTCCGGTTGTACTGCCTCTTCTTTTAGCTTTTTTTGGATCTCCTTTGAATTTAAAATACATCCTCTCCCAAATACACTTGCGTCCCATGATCACAAAAAAAACACCGGCATGATTATTTAAAAGTACATTGCACTTATTGGCAAACTGTGCAATTTCTTGTGGAGAAAGACAATTGAGTCCACCGAAGTTGGAAAAAATAAAATTTGACCTTTTTATCTCTTCATTTAGATCTTGGATAAGCGCAACTTTAAAAGAAAGATTTGCAGCGCTAGTACTTTTAACCTTACATTGTTCTACCATTTTTGTAGAAGCATCGGTAGCTAATACATGTTGCACATATTTACCAATTTCTAAAGCATCGTAACCAGTGCCGCAATTTATTTCCAACACATTACTTTCGGAATTTAATAATGGTAGCAAATTTCTATAAACAGCCTTTCGTTGCATTAAACCAACCGGAGAAAAGGTAAAATGGTCGTCGTACTGTTGTGCGTAGTTATCAAAAGAGGCTGCTTGCATCTAGTTCAATTGCTTGTAATTTTTTCTTCAGATTAAGTTGTTTAAAGTAATAATAAGGGCCTAATAACATGCGCTTATTTACACGTTTATTTTTAAATAATTCTTTGGCTTGTGCTGTTCTGAATTTATAATGGACAAAACGCTGTAGATAACGGTAAAAATCTGCTTTATAAGAACTATTAAACATCAAATGTAGATCGTCCGAATCTTTCCAGTTTTGTTTTTCAATTAGGTCTTTTTTTACACTTTCATAAAATTTTGTGCCGGGTAATGGGTACGAAACAGAAATGCCAATATCATGTGGTTTTAATTCGCTAACTAATTGCAATGTTTTTTTTATATCGTCCATCAACTCACCCGTGTAGCCAAATTGTAAAAAGAAACAAGGTTTTATAGCATGTTTTTTTAAAAGCTGGGTTGCCTCTTTAATTTGCTCAAGAGTTGTGCCTTTATCCATTGCATTTAAGATCTTTTGCGATCCACTTTCTGCTCCCATCCACACCTCTTCGCAGCCGGATTCTGCAAGATATTTTATGTTCTCATCTTCTAATAAAAGATCGGCACGACTTTGAATTTTATATTTGATCTTAATATTTAATTCTTGTATTGCCGCATTAAATTCTTTTAACCAGTTGGGCTTTAATCCAAAAATATCATCAGCAAACCAAATATGGGTGAAGCCAAATTTTGCCTGTAATTCTTTTATTTGTTTTGCAATACTTTGAGGCGAGTGTGAATTGTATCTGTTGCCATAAATTGGCTTGGCGCACCAATTACATTTATAAGGACAACCACGTGTAGTAACAAAATTTATTGAAAAATAACCGTGCCCGCTAAGCCATGTTTTTTTATAGGGTTCAATATCCACAAGATCCCATGCAGGTAAAGGCAATTCATCAAGATCTTTGATTACCAAACGCGGTGGAGTTTTTTTGATTTTATTTTCTGAAGGAAATGCAAGTCCGTTTATTGACGAAATATTGGACAGATCTCCTTTTTTAATACCATCAACTAATTCTAAAAGTGTTTGTTCGGCTTCGCCAATTATAATATAATCTGCACCATGTGAAAAATATTTTTCCAAATGATCGGTGGCATCGGATGAGGAAACAATCACCGGAATAGTATATTCTTTTGCGATCTTTTGCATATCAAACGCCGCCTCACGCATATTAGTGAGACACATTTTTGTTAAGTAATTAAATGAATCGTCGTAGATAACAAATACGTCAGGCTTAAAATCATTTATGTATTTTCTAATTTCTTCAGCGCTGGATGAAAATTGAAGGTCGGCTAATTTTACATCAAAGCCATTTTCTCTTAAGAGAGCCGCAGCGTATAAGGTAGCTAATGGCGGGAATGGCGTTTTAGTTTTTAATTGTTTAGCATCAAAATTGAGGAAATACGAATGTGTAAAAAGGACTTTCATTTATTGCGAAAAGGTTTTTACTTTTTCAAGTCGTTTGTTTAATTCTAATAACACTTTTTGTTGAAAGCCCCGCGGGTGATGTTTAGATACATTTTTACGGCTGCGTAAATTAAGATCAAACTCTTCTTTACTGAAATCCGGAAATTTTTTTTCCCAAGAAGAAAGTGTTAATTCAAAACACTTTTTTTCGAGCCTGTCTCCAAGTTTTCCGCTTAGTGCCAACTCAACGACCCTAAACAAATACTTTTTTGTAAGATTTTCATTTAAAAAAGCAGCCTCATACTTTGATCTGTTTACCAGGAAACTGTTAGTCCAATTATTGGCATTTAAAAAATTTTCAAATTGCTTTTTATTACTAACAGGCACTAATGTTTTAATTTCTGTTGCTACAAACACATTTTCGTCAGGGATTTGAAGATTATTTGAATCTACCAAATAATTAATGCAAAAATATTTTCTTGAATTAAATAAAAATATTTTTTTAAAAGCTATTAAAATTGAGCGGCACAACCATAATTTTTGAGGTGCAGTAATTATAAAATAATCAACATCGCCATGTTTGTCGAGCAAACCTTTTGAACAGGAGCCTGAAATGCAAACAGATTCTACAAAGGGAAAACGCGAAATTAAATTGGCATACCTTTTTATAGTTTTTTGTTTTTCAAGAAATCGCTTTTCAGATGCAATACGCTTGCCGACAAAATCAGAATTACTGTTTTCAAAATAATAAAACCCATCAGATTCTGAAAGTAATTTGAGCTCTATTAATTCATTTAAAATTTTATTAACCTGACTTTGGTCGGTTTTAAAATTTAGAAATTCGAATACCTGTTGGGGCTTTAGCGGATAGTTAAAAACATCAAAATACGCGATGCAACTATATACTGCAAATTGCATTTTTGATAATGAAATATCTTCTTTGTTTTTGGTGGCTATCATGCAGATCTTACAATATTAAAGATAAAGTTTTTTTCCCACTTTACTTTCTTTGTATAATTTAAGGTTAACAAATAATTGTGCTTTTTTGCAATGGCCGAAATTCTTTCCAGATCGCAATTATCTGCCAAAATGATAAAGACCTGTGACGAAGTAATGATATAATTGCCCAGTTGCTGAAATAGTTTTTCAAAATACTCGCCATTTTTGCCGCAATACCATGCATAAGAGCCGGCATCCGAAGGATCACTGAAAAAGTAGGGCGGATTGATCAATATTATATCAAATTTATTTTCAGGAATAGCATCAAACAGATCAGATAAATAAAGATTAAAATTTTCTGAAGACTTAAAATTACTTTTTACATTTTCTTTTAGCCCATCAATTGCAATTGGGTTGATGTCAAAACTATAAACAGCAGCTCCCTTTGAATAGGCTATAAAACTTAATAGTCCGGAGCCAGCGCCAACCTCACAAACTTTTTTTCCGGTTAGGTCAAGCGTTTGAATAAATTCAGCAAAAACCTGCGTGCTAAAAAAAAACTTTGGGTGAAAAACGCCGGGGTGGATCTTTAATTTTAGGTCGTTATAAATAAAATTATGAGGTTTTTTTAAATAATGTTTAAGAATGGGTTGCACCAAAACATCATAAAACTTTTTATGTAAACGATCCAACATTAAAATCCTTCGGTTTCTGGCTGACGGTATTTCCAGATCTTTTGAAGCGCCTTTATTTCATACGGAAACTTATAGAAGCCAATATGATAACGTAATCCGCTCCAAGTTCTGATAATATTCTTTTGCCATTTTTTAAAACGAATATCTGATTCGGTTGGAAAATAACCATTTAAAACTGTTTCAAAATTTTTGATCTTATCGATCATATATGGTTTTAACCAAGGCGTTAAAGGATTTTTACGAAGGTCGAAATTTTCCCATGCGGGGCTTACCCAATCTTCTAAAGTTTCGGGAAACTTAAACCCACTTGCTAAAACATTATTATACATCTCTGAGCCTTCGGTAGGCACAGGACTATAGGTGTAAATAATTATTTCGGTATTTGGATTAATTGCTTTTACTTTTTTGATGAACTCAATGTCTTCGTTGATCTGCTTATCCGCTTCCTCCTCTGTATCACTTGGTATTCCGAGCACAAAAGAATATTCCGGAATGATATCAAACTTCTTTAAGCGTTCGGCAAATTTTAAGATCTGTTCTCCGGTTTGTGTTCCGCCTTTATCCATCTTTTTTAATACAGCATCGTTTCCTGTTTCAGCACCAAAAAAGATCATCTTACAACCGGATTCACGAATAAGGGCAAGTGATTCATCCTTATATTTATCCATCGTATCAATACGGGCTTCGCCCCACCACACCATCTTTTCGTCCTTTATCAATTTAGCAAATTCTACCGTCCGCTTTTCTGAAACAAAAAAATTATTATCATGAAATTCTATCGCATCGCCATCATATTTTTCTTTCAAAAATTTAATGTCGTTATAGATCCCTTGTGCTGACTTCCCCTTCCAGCGGGCATTGTAAATTGGCACTACCGCACAAAAGGAACATGTGAAAGGGCACCCAAAACTACTATGGTATGCAATAGTTTTTTTTCCTAAATAAGTTTTACCCAAGTATTTTTGAAGCGGATAAAATTCATTTAATTTTTCGTAAGGTAACTTTGTTAGCTTATCAAGATCTAACAATTCTTCTTTTGCAGTTTTAATAATTTGCCCTTCTTTAAGAAAGATCAAATTTTTGATCGCATCAACAGATGACTTTGTTTCAATTGCATTTAATAGTTGAGGAAAAGTATTATCACCCGGACCATTAACTATATAATCGATATACCCAGAGCTCAAAACAGACTTGGGTTGGTTAGATGGAAAATAACCGCCCCAAATTGTATTTACATGAGGATATAATTCTTTTACTTTTTTGGAAATTGGTATTGCCTGTTTTAATTGCGGCCCTGGCATTACAGTACAGCCGAATATGTCAATTTTTTGCTCTTTAAAATAATTAAGTATTTTTTTTTGAGGATCGGATTCTAAATTACCGTCGACAAAAATATATTCATGTACACCATTAATACTCGCAGCAATTTGCAAAATACTGTTAGGTATTCTGGGTTTAGAATTGGCGCTACGTGGATTAAATAAAAGTACTTTTAATGACATGAATAATTGCTTGTATTACAAATATAAATTAAAAAGCCAATAGACCTCTACCTGCGAAAAAGTCTTTTATACAAGTTTATTAAAACAGGAGGAGTTACAAATTTTATTGCGTGTTTTATATCTCGAGTTTGGGAGTTTTTAAAAACTTGTTTTTGCTCCTCTTCAGAGATCTTTAAAGTTGTAAAAAGATGGGCAGAATTGCTTATAAAACCCAAGGCGCCAAGTACAAGGCCCATACTGTAGATCTTTTCAGTTTCATCCATCCTTTCAGAATCAAGGTAATAATAAGCATCGCCACCAATTCCCCATTTTGGCTTTTCTCCACCTTTTGCAAAAAAATAACTGTGGTCATAATTAAATTCACAGGTGATCAATTTATAACCAAGCTCGTTTAAATACTGATCAATTTGTGTAAAAGTCGGCTGGTTTTTATAAAGTGGAATAAAAGCAAATTCGGTTTTAATTACACCGATCTTTTTTTCCTTTAAACTATTTTCTGCTCCCTTTAAAATTTCCAACTCTGTGCCTTGCGTATCCAATTTCAAATAATCTATAAAATTAATTGCGCGTTCTTTAACAAGCTTATCAATTGTAACTGTTTCGATCTTCGTTTCACCAACAATTTTTAATTGTTTGCGCCATTCTTTAAACTCGTTAATGCTATTAAAATATTCGTCCAATATTTTTTCATCGGGTTTGAACATAGAGCTCATGCTGGGGTTGGCCATTAAATAAAAATCGAAGATACCGGATGAAGAATATAAACCCTTTTCGATCAAATGATAATCGGCATAACCTTTGCCTGAACCTATATTTAACGGGTCATTGCTTTGCAAGTTTGGCTCAAAACTATAAAGAGAAATAGATCTCGAAAGTGATCGAAGGTCCTTCAAGCCATTTCTGGCGCCAACATCAAAACATACTAATTTTGGTATTTTCATCAACTACTTTTTTACTTTAAAGAATACATAAAGACTTAACAAGCCGGCAATATTAGACAATACAGCACCCATCATGCCTAAATAATTTATTATACTAAACGAACAAATACTATTTATAGCCGCAGAAACTAATACGCCAACTAATAGCATCTGCGATCTGTTTTGATGTGTTTTTAAATACATTTCAAAAATGACAATTGAATAAATAAACAAATTACAGAAAACAAGTGCTATTAGAGCAACGGAGATCTCAAACTTATAAAAATATTGAGTAATGAAATAAAAGAAAGGTAAAGCCAAAATTGATAAAGCAAATGCTTTGATCAATAAACCTTTGTACCGGTCAGAAAAAGTTTTTTCTCCAGAACTAAATAGATCAACCATCTGACGAGAGAAAAATGAGGCGATAATGATCTGTGACAAACCAATTAAACTGCTATAAATATGGTAATTTATTATTTCGTTAGACGGAAGGTAAAGAGAAGCGATATAAAAATCTGTTTTGGAAAGTAAAAAAGCAAAAAAAGCAATGAGGAAATAATTATACGTAGTTTTTAGGAAAGGTATCGGGTTTATTAGTTTAAACGAAATAACATCCCGAAACAAAATAATTCCGACAAATAATTTACTTAATTCTGTAATGATCATAAGCAAAATAACCATCGTTAGTTGGAATCCTGAATTAAGACCATAATAGGTAAGGAGCGATATTAAAAAAAACAGATCCACGGCTGCAAAAAGACCGTTCTTACTTTTTGCTGTGGAAAAGGCTTCAATTGTGTTATTTATTGATTTTAAAAATGAAAAAACAAGGACGAATAAAATTAACCTTAAGTCTATTGGAATAAAACAAATAATAAGCCCAATTAAAATAAATAAACTCAATCGAATAGAGAATAGCTGAGAAAAAACCTTCTCTGTATTGCTCTCTGAAACAAATAATTTAACACTATAATCTTTTAATCCCCAATTTACTAAACTTAACAGGAGGTTAACGCCCGTAAAAAATATAATAAAATCTTTCAGGTAAGATTGAAAGTGCAGTGCTGTAAAACCAAAACAAACAAACGCGTTTACCAAAGAAGAAGATACCCCTCTAATGGTATTAGAAAAAACGGTTACTTTATTTGACATTAAAACATTCAACTGATTAATTTTCCGATCCTTCCCTTATATCAAACGGCATAACGCTGGGTTTAAATGGCGCCAAATTATTGATAGAATCCCTGAAATATATATCTCCAAAAAAAGTAAATTCCTGATGTAGGTGAGTTCTTTTGCCGTTTAGGATCTCCTTTAATTTAGGTAAAGGTATATTCCACTCTTTAGAAAGTTTTATTAAAGAAGGTTCCATATACCCAATATATAATCTTTCAACAAAAGAATGATCTTGTGTTTTTGAAAAATCAATTTCGCCCTTTAAATTTTTGCGATAAAGGGAGAGTTTAAACATAAGATCTTTTACAATTCCCTGAAAGCTTTCTTGAGAAATGTATCCTGCTACCGAATCGTTAGTTGTATACAAAGGTTGAATATACAACTCATGACACCACAAACATTTAGCGGGCTTTCCGGCTTCACTCAGGCCTTTTGGACTAGCGCTAATTATTTTACCGTTTTGATCGTAAATAGAAAATCGTAATTGCCCGTTAGCCATAATATCAAACACTTCAAAAGCTTTTGGATGAAATGTTTTGTTTAAAAAATTCCCCTCGCCTTCTTCAGCGATAAATAACCAATCCTTTACCTGACCTTTAGTATACAACTTCAAAACACGTGTATGTTTTGAGATTAACGAATTTGTGACCGGAAAAATAATTGGTTCGTCATACTTATACTTTTTCAATTTTACCGAAAGGTCCGATTCAACATCGGTAATTTTATAATACTGTTCGCTTGAGCCCAGCACTAAAGAAACAAATGCCCCAAGATCGATACTATTTTTAATTGTATACTCCTGTGTATTTTTTAATGAATCAATTGCTAGTTCTAAGGCTTTAAGAGCTTTTTGTGAAAAACCAACTTTAGAAAGGTCAAGTTTAAATTTTGTAGAATCGCTCCTAATAATAGCACGATCTAAACTGTCCTTTTTTAATTCAGCCCCTAAAAATGATAAGGTCCATAACAAACCCGTGCGTGCATTTTCCCAATTATCAATTTCGTATTGTTTGGTAAATTCAAGGTTTAAGGTATGATCTATTGGCTTTTCCTTTTTACAGGAAAATGCAAAAATAATGATGGCTATGCATGTATATATAAATTTATCCTTCAATTACTTCGTGTTTTCAAGCGTTTTTAATTTCAAATAATACATACCCACACCATTGCAATCATCTGTCATGTAAATTAAGGTTTCTTTATTGGCAACTAAGGCTTTATTGGCAGGCAAAAATTCTTTTTTGGTCATTTCTATTTTTATCGAATCAATTGATCTAGTAACAAAGTTATAATATTCGACAGAATCTCTGTTTCCTAAACAGGTATATAATTCTATTTTATCATTGAGCACATTAAAATCATACATGATCCCAACCTTTGGTCTAATTTCGATGGCGCCATCACTCTCATATTTTAAAAAAGATAATGAGGGTAAGGCAAATATCAGTAAAGAGATCATAAAATATTTTAAGTTAAAGCTGGGTTTTAAAATTATCACCAATAATATAAAGATAACCATTAACAGCCAAACTCTAGGATACTGAAGTACCAAAGGAAAAGTTGATAATTTATAAACCGGAATATTACTCATAATAAATACCAAAATGCTACTAATAAAAATTGCTTTTGCCGGTAGACCTTTAAAGAGAAAGATGAATGGAAACAAAACAATTAAACCATAGACTGTTGAATATTTATTTAATAGGAAAAGAACTAATATGGAAACAAAAAAAGCAATAAAGGTATTTTGCCTCAAAACAATTTTTATAAATAAGCTAAAAACAGACGCATAAAAAAGCAATTGAATTATAACTGCAATTATTGGTGCATTAATAAGTGGAGATAGGTTTAAATAAGGATGTTGAACAAAAGCATTGAGTAAAAAAGTATAAAAACTTTGGTTAAAGAAATAAAACGGAGCAGTAATATCATTAGAAACCAAGCGTGGTAAAACTTTAATGTAATAGTAATTTAAGGTTTCAGGCCCTATTGTAAAATAACAGATCAAACCTAAAAAAACAGAAAAGATCACGATCCATTGAATGGCTTTCCACTCTTTTTTAAAAACCAGCAATATGGCAATAAATGCCGGAAAGATCTTTAAAGCAAACAACAGTGCGATTATCCATCCGATATTCACATTGTTTTTATTATTAAACGCAATATAAAATTCAAACATTAAAGCTGTTACCAATAAATAGGTTTGCCCATGATGGAAATTAGAAAAAATGGGCTGCAAAAATATAAGCGGTAAAAAGTAAAACCACCAATTAAAATACTTTAATTCATTTATTAGTCGGTTTAAAGAAAAACAAAAAATAAAAAGACAAAAAAGATTAAATACCAATTTAGCAATTGATAGTTTTAGGAACGTAAATGGAAGGTAAAAAAGTAAGGAAAATGGCGGGACCGGTAAATAATTCTCAAAAAAAACTCCCGATTCAAAATGACGGATCTCGGCATTAAAAAAATGAATTTCCTGATACAACTTTAAAGGATCTATCCCTTGCAAAAAAAACTTACTACCATAATAGTAATTACCAAAATCGCCTATTGGGTGATTAAACGTTAAAAAAACAAGAACGCAATTTATTAGGAAGAAAAAATAGATAAATTTCTTATGAACCGAATTCTGAAATTTATTTTCAAAAAAAGCATCTAACCTTATTTTTGCGGGATTTTTTATAGCGACTGAAATTAGTTTTGCCTTATTCGATCAACAATTTTTGGCTGTAAACCATACTATTATCATTCTCGATCTTTATAAAATAAGTGCCTTTTGTAAATTCACTAATATCTACAATGGTTGTTTTAGCGCTAATATCTCCATTCATTATAATTTTTCCTTCAACATCTAAAATGCTATATGTATGCTTGGTTTTTAGATCGCCTTTAAATTCAATGGTGAATTTTTGTTTTGCAGGATTTGGGTACACCTTTACATCAACCTTGTTGTTTATATTTTTCACCAACCCAACAGTACTTG
>JBEIEI010000089.1:0-11554 GCA_040382975.1 Flavobacteriales bacterium | reverse complement strand
GAAAAGAACATTTTCAATATTCTTGGCAATTTTAGAATAAAATGGATTTGCTATATCTGCAACAATTAATCCTATAAAATTACTTTTCCCTGTTCGTAAGGCCTTAGCAAACTTATTTGGCGTGTAGTCCAATTTTGCTACTGCGTCTAATACAGCTGCCTGAGTTTTTTTACTTATTCCGTATTGATCACCCTTCCCATTTAACACCATAGAAATAAGAGTTTTTGAAAACCCTAGTTGCTTGGATAAATCTTCTAATTGCAATCTTTTCATAAGCCAAATTTTTAATGATTAAAAAGGTAAAATAAACGTTTTTTAATTCCTTTGTTTACAAATCTAAAAATAATTTAGGGAATTTAAAAGGATTTAGACGTGGCTTTGCCAGAAATAGACCATTCTACCTAAATTAAAGTTAAAAATTAATAATTAACATACGAAGTTTTTATTTGAATACTTCTAAATATACCCTTACGTTTGTGTCCGAGATTAAAAAAAAGAGTTAAAAACACAGCAATATGAAGGTTTCTAAGTTAGCAGAGAACATAATTGGGTCAGAAATTATAAAATTGGCCGGAGAAGTGAATGAAAAGATAAAACAAGGTGAAAAGATCTATAACCTTACCATTGGCGATTTTAATCCAAATGAATTTCCAATCCCTACTGAATTAAAGCAATTTATTATTGACGAATACAACGCTAACCAAACTAATTACCCTGCTGCTGATGGAATGCTTGAATTACGCACTGCGGTGAGTAATTTATTAAAACAACGTGGCGGCTTAGATTATAAGGCCGATGAAATTTTAATAGCCGGTGGTGCAAGACCTGTTATTTACAGCATCTTTAAGGCTTTGGTAGACCCTAACGATACCGTAATATTTGCGGTGCCATCTTGGAACAACAATCATTACACCTACTTAAACGGCGCAACGGCTGTGGTTATTGAGGCTACACCTGAACAAAATTTTATGCCAAGTGCGGCCGATATAAAACCACACATTTCAAAAGCTAATTTTGTTGCACTATGCTCTCCGCAAAACCCAACAGGCACAGTGTTTACAAAAGAAGGCTTAGAAGAAATTTGCGACTTAATGTTAGAAGAAAACAAAAAACGTGATGCCTCGCAAAAGCCTGTTTACTTAATGTACGATCAAATATACTGGGCACTTACTTTTGGTGATGTTAAACATTATAACCCTGTAATATTGCGCCCGGAAATGAGAGACTACACTATTTTTGTAGACGGGATCTCTAAATCACTTGCTGCAACAGGCGTTCGTGTTGGTTGGAGTATGGGACCAAAATTTATTATTGATAAAATGAAAGCTATTTTAACGCATGTAGGCGCTTGGGCTCCTAAGGCAGAACAATTAGCTACTGCAAATTATTTAACCGATCTAAAAAGCTACGATACCTTTATTGATCTTCAAAAAGAAAAAATAAACGCTCGTTTAACCGGCTTCTACAAAGGCTTTCAAGCGCTTAAGGCTGCAGGATTTAAAGTGGATGCCATTACACCACAAGCAGCTATTTATTTAACCGTTCAGTTTAATTTACATGGACAAAAAACCGCAAACGGAACCGCATTAGCGACAACAAAAGATATTACAAAATATTTATTAGACGAAGCTAAATTAGCCATTGTTCCATTTTCTGCATTTGGCGCGTCGGCCGATTCAAGCTGGTACCGCTTATCGGTAGGCACTTGCAAACTAGAAGATGTGGATGGCGCAATTGCAAATTTAAAATCTGCGTTGAGCAAACTATCGTAAATAAGAGCTGTTTTTTTACCGCAGACTTCAAGGATCAACAGAGATAATTTTTCATCAGTGGGATCAGTGAAATCTGCGGCTTTTACCAACAATTTCTAGCAAAATTTTGCTTATCTTTAGTCTCTTATTTTTATTACATGAAAATCTCATTCAACTGGCTTAAAACCCTTATTAATATTGATATTTCCGCACAGGAAACAGCTGACCTTTTAACTGCTTCCGGTTTAGAGGTAGAAGGCATGGAAACTTACGAAAGCTTAAAAGGCGGATTAAAAGGCTTAGTAGTGGGTCATGTTTTAGAATGCATCAAACATCCGGATGCAGATAAATTAAAATTAACCAAAGTTGATATTGGTGCACGAGAACCTTTATCGATCGTATGCGGTGCGCCAAATGTAGAGGCCGGACAAAAAGTTATCATCGCAACTATTGGCACAAAATTATTTCCAACAGAGGGCGAACCTTTTGAAATTAAAAAATCAAAAATTAGAGGTGCATTAAGCGAAGGAATGATCTGTGCTGAAGATGAATTTGGTTTAGGAAAAAGTCACGCCGGTATTTTAGTTTTACCTAACGATACTCAAGTTGGTTTACCTGCTTCAGAGTATTTTAAAATTGAAACAGATACAGTTTTTGAAATTGGCTTAACACCAAATAGAAGCGATGCTGCCTCTCACTTAGGTGTTGCTAGAGATGTTATTGCAATTTTAAATTCAATTAAAGACACAGCTAATTATCAATTATATTTAAGTGGCTTAAATCCACTACAAGAGGCTACAAATTTAAACACAGTAGAAATTAACGTCGAAAATCCTGAAGCCTGCAAACGTTATTCAGGCTTAGTATTAAGCGGAATAAGCGTTGCCGAAAGTCCGGATTGGTTAAAGAACCGTTTAAAAGCCATTGGCTTGCGCCCTATAAACAATGTGGTTGATGTTACTAATTTTGTTTTACATGAATTAGGACAACCATTACACGCCTTTGATCTTGAAAAAATAAAAGGGAATAAAGTTATTGTTAAAACTGCTAAGCCAGGCGAAAAATTTAAAACATTAGATGGTGTTGAAAGAACTTTAATTGCAAATGATCTAATGATCTGTAATGAGAGCGAACCCATGTGTATAGCCGGTGTGTTTGGCGGAGAAGATAGTGGCGTTACAGAAAAAACAACATCGATCTTTTTAGAGAGCGCTTATTTTGATGCAGCTTATGTTCGTAAAACATCTAAACAACATGCATTAAAAACAGATGATTCTTTTAGATTTGAAAGAGGTACAGATCCTGACATGACCGTTCCTGCTTTAATAAGAGCAGCTAATTTAATTATTGAATTAGCAGGCGGAAGATTAAGTATGGATGTGGTAGATATTTATCCTGAAATTTTAGAACCCTACAGAGTTGCATTTTCTTATAACAATTGTGATGATCTTATTGGAAAAGAAATTGACAGAGGCACCATAAAAAATATTATTATCAATTTAGGAATTACAGTTGATTCTGAAGGCTCTGACGGATTGTTATTATTAGTACCGAGATTTAAGACCGATGTTACTCGCGAGGCAGATGTGATAGAAGAGGTAATGCGTATTTATGGTTACAACAATGTAGAGGTAAGTAAAGAAATTTCTTACACAGCATTTAACGAATCAAAAAATAATGATGTTGCCTTAGAAAATAAAACAGCATCATTATTAGAAGGCTTTGGCTTTAACGAAATAATGAGTTTATCGTTAACCAAAGAATCGTATTACCCTGCAGAAAATAATAACGTAAAAATTGTAAATCCTTTAAGCAACGATTTAAATGTTTTACGCGGCGACATGTTATTTAGTGGTCTGGAAGCAATTGCCTACAACATTAACCGTAAAAATTCTGACCTTAAATTTTTTGAATTTGGAAGAACCTATGGCATTGCCGATAAAGAAACTACAAAATACAGTGAGCAAAAACAACTTACTTTATTTGTAACGGGGAATGCTTTTAACGAAAATCCTTTTCACTTAACACAAAAAGCAGATTTCTCATTTTTAAAAGCGGCTGTAAATAATCTTTTGATCAAGTGTGGGGTTAATAATTATAAATGCACAGAAAGTGCTTATACCAATTTTGATTTTGGATTGAGTTACCAGTTAAATAATAAATCGCTAGTGGAATTAGGCGCAGTTTCTAAAGCACAATTAAAGGCATTTGATATTAGTCAACCTGTTTTTTACGCCACATTTAATTGGGATGTTTTAGTAAAAGCATTCTCAAAACAAAAAATTGAGTTTGCAGAGATCAGTAAATTCCCTTCGGTAAGAAGAGATTTGGCTTTATTAATTGACAAGAGCGTAAAATATCAGCAAATAGAAGAGCTGGCTTTTAATACCGAAAGAAAATTATTGAAAGAAGTGAATTTGTTTGATATTTATGAAGGTGAAAAATTGGGAAACAAAAAATCCTATGCCGTTAGTTTTACATTATTAAATAACGAAGCAACTTTAACCGATAAGCAAATTGAAAGTGTAATGGAAAAATTAATTTCTAATTACAAAGAGAAGTTGGGTGCAGAGTTGAGGTAAATTATTTGTCACTTCGAGTGAATTTTTACCTTGCATCTCCGCAAAAATTTTATCGAGAAGGGTATTTGGTTCGTTCTCGATACTCCCGATAGCTATCGGGAAAGCTATCGTTCCGTTAATCGAACTGACATAAAATTATCAATGATAAATTAAATCATCTGTGAAAGACACCTTTAAAGATCTAAAAGTAATTGAACTGGCCAGTGTACTTGCCGGACCAAGTGTAGGTTATTTTTTTGCGGAACTTGGCGCCAAAGTTATTAAAGTTGAAAATCCAAAAACTAAAGGAGATGTTACCCGCAGTTGGAAACTAAAAACAGAAAATCCTAAAGAAGATACCAGTGCTTATTTTTGGAGCGTTAACGCTAACAAAGAATTTTTGTTTTTAGACATTACTGTTCCTTCTGAGCTCAGCAAATTATACGACATTATAAAAGATGCTGATATTGTAATTACTAACTTTAAAGCAGGCGACGAAGCAAAACTAAAAGTTGACTACCCTACTCTTTCAAAATTAAATCCAAACATAATTTACGCTTCTATTAATGGTTTTGGGCACACAAATCCTCGCACCGCATACGATCTTATTTTACAAGCAGAAAGCGGCTTTATGTTTATGAATGGCGAGTTAAACAGTAAGCCTGTAAAAATGCCCGTAGCATTAATTGATATTTTAGCCGGACATCAATTAAAAGAAGCCATCTTAATTGCCTTAATTAATCGTTATAAAAATAAAAAAGGCAGTCATGTATCCGTTTCATTATTTGACAGTGCTGTGGCCTCATTAGCCAATCAGGCAACCAATTGGCTCATCGCAAAACAATTGCCAAAAGCTACAGGAAGTCTGCACCCAAATATTGCCCCATACGGCGAATTATTTGATACAAAAGATGGACAGTTGGTTACCTTTGCCATTGGAAGCAATGCGCAATTCAAACACTTGTGCGAATTAATGCAATACCCGAGTTTAGCAACCGACCCAAAATATGCCACCAACCAATTAAGAGTGCAAAACAGAATTCAATTGTACCATATAATTTATAATTACATTAAAGAGTTTTCTTTCAAGGATCTTTATAAATTGTGTTTAGAAAAAGAAATTCCAATTGGTAAAATAAGAGATCTAAAAGAAGTGTTTGAATTACCGGAAGCAAAAGCAATGATCAATAAATTCTCTTTCGAAAAACAAGAATTAAAAAACGTTTCAGGCATTGCCTTTAAATTTTTAAGCTAATGGAAGTTAAACAAGCAAGCAGCAATAACGAAGTAGAGAAAATTATTGATCTACGTGATAAAATATTGCGTCAACCTTGGGGCCAACCAAAAGAAACTGCCACAGATAGCTTAGAACACTCCAGTATAAACGCTTACATAGAAGATGAAGCAGGTATTGTAACGGCTTGCGGAAGATTGCAGGAAAACGAAAATAAAATTGGTCAAATTCGTTTTATGGCAGTTGATGGCAATCAACAAGGAAAAGGTCTCGGAAAAAAAATTGTTGTTTTTTTAGAAATAAAAGCAAAAGAAAATCAATTAAATAAAATTGAATTGCAGGCAAGAGAAAATGCGGTTAAGTTTTATGAAAGCATGGGTTACACTATAAAAGAAAGATCTTTTTTATTGTGGGGACAAATTCAACATTATTTAATGGAGAAAACAATTACTTAAAATCACATTTTTAAATTTGACCATAAATTTTAATAAGCGATCTATACCAACTACCTTTCATTTAATACTAAATTCAAAAGTATTATTTTGGAGCATCCTACTTATATTTCCGGTTCTTACATTTAACTTCTATTCGCCAGATTATAACATAGGCCTAGATCCCTCGTATGCCTGGGCATACAACTCTTTACTTTTAAATAAATTCTCGAGCCTTCAAAAGATCGTTTATCCCTATGGTTTATTTGGATTTTTAAAAATGCCCTTCCCCTATTACAACCTTTATTTTTTATATTTTTTATGCGTGTTCCTTTCTAAATCTGTTTTTTGTTATTTGTTTTTAAAATTCACAAAAAGTAAAGCAATTGTATTTACACTCATTAACCTATTCGCTCTATTTTTTTGTTGCAATTACCTTTACACCGATTATCTTTTATTAGGCAGTTTGTTATTATTAATGATCGGTCAATTTTATAGATACAACAAGTATTTTTTTATTGCAGCGGCATTACTGCTTCTATCAGGAATGCTTATAAAGGCGAATATCATGATCAGTGGCATTCTTCTTTATTTGGTTTCTTTTGCTGTTACCTGGTTGTTTTCAAGTAATAAAAAACAACAAGTGTTAAACTATACTTTAGGTTTTATTTTATTTAGTGTTTTAGGAATAGTTTTTTATGGTGGCATTCAAAACTTTGCAACATTTATAAAAGGCTCATTCATACTGTCCGGCGGATACAGTGAGGCGCTTTGCAGCACAATAGAGATTGACCTGATGTATTTTATACCATTTTTTATTTTATTGCTTTTTTATTCTGCCACAAGTATCTATCAAAAAAAATACATCGAATTGATACTCTTGGCATTCCTGTTTTTTGCTTGGAAACATACTGTAGTAAGGCTAGATTCTGGACATTATTATAATCTGATAATGTCGCTAGTTCTGTTTTCATCCATTTGGATCGTCATTAGTTCAAAATTCAGTACATTAAAATATTTTCTCTCGCTTGCTTGCATTTATAGTTTTTATACAATGGGAAATAAGCTGTCGCTTATTCCGGATGGTATTGAAATTAGAAATGGCTTAAAAGAATTTGTATTTACAGTTACAAATTACGATTCGATTGTGAAAAAATGTGATTCTATTGTAGACCTTAATTTCAATAAATCAGAACTTCCTGTAGAGGCGAAAAAAATCATTGGCAGATCAAAAATAGATGCTTACCCCTGGGAGCTTTCTTACTTCAGAGATTCGACCTTAAACTACACACCCCGCTATACTTTGCAATCAGGAGGTAATTCTACATGGCTAGATAATTATTCTAAAAACTCAATAATTGAGCAGGACATAAAGTATTATATTTTCCATTCAACGTATCCCGAAAAAATAAAACTGCTTCATATTGATGGCAGATATCTTTTTAATGAAGAACCAAATACGCTCATGCATCTGCTATCCAATTATAATTCGGTATATAGCAATTCTGCTTTCACCCTTTTAGAAAAAGCATCTGCGCCAAGATTGATACAAGAAAAATTATCTGAGCCTATTAATGTAAAGTTTAATGAATGGATTGCTGTTTTAAGTGATAGTGAGCATGTAAACCGACTTAAAGTCGATTTTAAAAAACCGTTTTCATACAAGCTAACATCTTTCATTTATAAACCTTCGGTCTTTTACATCACCTATAAATTTAAAGATGATTCAACTACCGATAAAATGCGTTTTGTGCCTGCTAATGCAAAAGATGGCATTTGGATAAATCCGTTTTATTTTGATTTTAATACCACCAAACGCGTTAAAGAAATTCTTTTCGAATCGAGCGACACCACTTTTTATAAAACGGCAATTAATGTAACGTTAGATGCTTATAAAATTAATAAGAAAGTTCTTTCCTCGCCTGATAGTCTGTTTAGTGTGATAAAAAAGTTGCGCTAAATAAAAACAACGAACTTAAAAAAACAAAAAAGCTGAGATAAAATTTATCTCAGCTTTTTTTTTAGTAATAATTTAAAATTATACTTTATACATCCAGTGCATTTTATCTTCTAATTTCCCTTTGCGTATTAAACGTAATGTTTCGTCAACTTTTGTTGAGAATTTTCTATCCTCAACAGGAGGTAAAACAAAATCTTTTCCTTCAAAACCAATACCAACAATTTGTGCAATTGTTGCTGCTGTTCCACATCCAAAAGCTTCTTTTAATTCACCTTTTTCGTATGCCTCAGCAACCTCGCGTAAACTAACTTTTCTTTCTTCCACTTTCATTCCCCAATCTCTAGCTAAAGCTAAAACGCTATCGCGGGTAATTCCTGCTAAGATGGTGTCACTTAATGCCGGCGTTAAAAGCGTATCGCCAATCACAAACATTAAATTCATTGTTCCACTTTCTTCAACAAAATGGTGCGTTGCGCTATCTGTCCAAATTACCTGTTGGTAACCTTTTTGTTGTGCTAATTTTGTAGGATATAAACTTCTTCCGTAATTACCTGCAGCCTTTACATATCCAACACCACCATGCACAGCTCTAAAGTAATTAGTTTCAACAATAACTTTAATAGGCTCGCTGTAATATTTTCCTGCAGGGCAGGTAATAATTAAAAATTTGTATGATTCACTGGGTTTAACACCAATTGCTTCATCGGTAGCAATTAAAAACGGACGTATATATAAACTTCCAGAATCACTAGTTGGAACCCATGCAGAATCTAATTTTAATAATTCCAACAAACCGCCCATAAAAATCTCCTCAGGAACTTCGGGCATACACATACGAATGGCACTTTTATTTAAACGCTTGAAATTTTCTAAAGGACGAAAAAGAGAAACTTCACCTTTTTCATTTTTATAAGCCTTCATACCCTCAAAAATTGCTTGCCCGTAATGCAAGGCGCTCATTGCATAACTTAAAGGAACATCACCATAAGGACTAATAGTTGTCGTTTGCCATTTACCATCAGAGTATTCTGCAACAAGCATATGATCGCTAAAACACTTTCCAAACGGCACATCGTTTACATCGTAATCTGTAACCCTGCTCTTTGCAATTTTATTTATTTTAATATCGGTTGTAGTAATCATAAAATTTAATGTTATACAACAAATAACTACAAAATATTTGCAATTTCAAATAATTTTCTCAATAAATTAAGAGGTTTTGGTCGATATTTTACCCTAAAGAAGGCTTATTTTACAATAATTGTAGTAGAGGATCTATTTTTCGAACTTATTTAAACTTAAGTTTTGTCCATCAAAAACAGCATAAGTACGGTATTTGATCCAGTCACCTAAATTAGTATACTTGGCTTTTCCGTCAATGTCTAATTCCAAAGGTAAATGGCGATGACCAAAAATAAAAAAATCCACTTTGTTTTGTATTAAATAATCTCTGCAAAAAAGAAATAACCACTCTTTTTCAGCACCTAAAAATTTCTCGTCAGAATCCCCTGTTGTAATTCTACTTCTTCTACTTGTAAAACGAGCAAACCAAAAAGAAAAATTTGGATGTAAGCGTGAATACAACCAATGGCATAATTTACTTGTAAAAACAATTTTTAATAATTTATATCCTCTATCGCCAGGTCCCATTCCATCGCCATGACCGATATAAAATGTTTTATTATTATACACTCTGGTTATTGGCTGATGATGAATAACCACATTAAGTTCTTTTATAAAATAATCCCGCATCCACAGGTCGTGATTGCCTGTAAAGAAAACAACTTTTATACCTGAATCTGTAAGCTCCGCAATTTTACCTAATAATCGTGTAAAGCCTTTTGGCACAGTATAGGTATGCTCAAACCAAAAATCAAAAATATCGCCAACCAAATAAATTTCTTCAGCATCGGCTTTAATATGATCTAACCAACGACAAATACTTTTTTCGCGTTCCAAACTACTTTCTAAAGTTGGAACTCCTAAATGAAAATCGGAAGCAAAATATATTTTTTTAGTATTCACTTAAAATAGATTATCTCTTATTAAATTTTTAGGAACTAATTTATGAACATTAATTGTAAAACGAATTGTGTTGGCTTTACTTATATTATTTAACTCTAAGGTCTTTTTTATATCTGTACTGTAAACCAAAGGTATATAAACTTCAACAATATCTTTAACCAAAGTTAAATTTAATCCGGCATCCCATAAAAAAAGTTCTTTATTAAGTGCTCGGCCATCGCAAACAACAACATCTGCAAATACTTTTAAAGGCAAAATAAATATTCTTGGAGATCTTAAATTAATTGCCGCTAGCCAATTTGGCGTTTGACCTAAAGGTGTCCATATTTTTAAAGCCCCGTCAACATCAGAGAACTGACTAAAACCAAATCCACTAGATTCGCTACGACCGACAAAATTAGTATTAAATAAATAATCATTATACCCATTATAACCACTGGCTCTAAAAGAATAATAACTGCGTTCAGAATAAGAGCCCGTTAAAAATGATCCTGCAAATAGCCGTAGATCAACAGCATGCTTTTTTGAAATAGTAATTTGATAATTAAGCGTTGCAGAAATTTTAGACATATTTGCAGTATGCTGAAGATCTAAATTAAAAACGAAAGGATTTATGACGCGCTTATTAATTAGCTGATAATTTAATTGGTTAACAAAAGAAAATACATTTTTCTTTTTGGGTTGTACAGGAGCAAAACCATAATCTTGATTCACTAAACTATCCGTAAATAAATTATGGTTAGTGTAGGTTATGTATTGATGAAAGGGGCTAGTTGCTGTTTTCTTTTTAATTTCTAATTGTAAATAGGGCGCAATTTTATAATAATTATAATTTAAACTTTTAAAGTTTGTTCCGTTTGCAGTGTTATTTGTATACATATCGTAATAATCAAAAGCAAACGATTTTGCTTTAGCGCCAAATGTTACTTGCTGAAAACTTTTTTTGGGATAAAAATTTAAACAAAACTCTGCAAAACCAACCGGGGTTTTGGTTTTAAACCCAAACATGGGTGAAATCGCATATTCAATTTTCTTTTGATACAAACTGTAATTATGAAGTGAAACTCCAGCCATAAAACCATTATAATAATTGATTCCAAATATTGGTAAATAATTTATTTGGGCTTTTTTTGGATCTTCGAACCTAGTTAAAAAATTAAATTGAAGAGGTTTTGCTTTTTTAAATAAACCGGTGGTTCTGATAAAATTATTCTTACGATTAACATCAGGCATCCTATCTAAACCATCAATTTTAAAATAATCAACATCTGTTGTAGGAAACTCAACTATTTGTTTATTTTCAAAACCGTTATGCCAAATCAATCCAACAGGCTTCTCATCTTTAAAGCCATAAACATTTAATGGGGTTGCAACACCTGTTTTATTTTTTAGTTTCAAAACAAAACTTCCGTCTTTATTTTTTTTAATTTTTTTTATTTTATAATCAATTTTATCGGTTGAAGAAATTAATTGCGTTGTAAGCCATGAAAGGTCAATGCCACTGAAATAACTTAAGGTTTTTGCAAGATCTTTAGGAGAAGGATGTTTAAATTTAAATTGCTCAAAATAAAATTTCATGGCTTTATCAAGAT
>JBEIEI010000088.1:0-11687 GCA_040382975.1 Flavobacteriales bacterium | reverse complement strand
TTTAAAATAGAGGCAATTTTTTGATAAGGAAGATAAATGATCAATGCCAATAGTATAATCGTAAAAACAACACTAAAATAATTGGCGTCAATAGATGGAAATAATAAATTTCCAACGGCACCCATACCGGCAATGTCTGCACCAATATTCAATACAATAGCGGGGAAACTAAATACCAACATCACATACAAAATAGGTTTTGGGTAATGTTTTTTTAGAGTGCCTGTTAAGCCTTGTTTCGTAACTAATCCAATCTTAGCGCACATTTTTTGAATTGCAGCCATAAGCGGAAAAGCTAAAATTGCCGTCCACAAGGTTGAAAGCCCAAAAGCTGCTCCTGCTTGCGAATAAGTTGCAATACCGGATGGATCATCATCACTTGCCCCGGTTACCAAACCCGGACCAAGCAACTTCCAAAAACGAGTAAGTTTGTTTGATTTAGATTTTTTGGAGTTCATTTTTGTGATCACATGTTTGTGAAATAAAAGTGATACCAAGTTACGCAGAAATTTAGAGCTAATAATTATTTTTTAATTTATTAAGGCGGTTTATAAAAAAAGTGATGAAAATCAGTACGTGCAAAAAAAATCCACTATTAACTTTATTAATAGTGGATAATAATTTAATGATAAAAAAATTAATCTTTATAAGTGGTTGGCACTTTCGGATCGGTCATAATAATGTAATCTCCCTGATCTTTATGTTTACTCCAATCAATATTTGGGTAAGATTCATCTTTACCTGTTGAAATAATTAAGGTTTTAGCTTTAGGACTGTATTTTTTTAATTGCGTAACAACTGCAAATCCTTGATCACTATGAAACCTTCCGTTTACTTGCATTACCATTTTGCCCTCATTCTTTTTTAAATATTCAGATATTGAATAGGCCATAGTTGCATCCCAAAGTGATTGACCTAAAATAAGATTGTAACTTCCCATTGATGGCATTTTTGAAGGTGCTTTTTTAGAAGTATCTTTTGTTGCCTTGGCAGGTTCGTGATTGGAAAGTCCCATTAATTTATCATAATACTTTCCGGTAGCTGTATCATAAGGCAATGGTGCAAAATATTTTTTTGAATCTTCCGGTAACGCCATTAAAGCTTTTTGTCCTTTACGCCCAACTAAATTAGTATACCGTGATGCTGCGTTGGCACAAACCACATCTAATTGATTTTTCTTTGCAAATTCAACCATTGGTTTATAATCTCTGTAGTTACTCCAAACACGCGCATCTTTGTTGAAATTTTTCTCGCGAATATCTCCTTTTAAATATTCGTTCATTACCACTTGTACATCTCTGTCAAACATTTCCATTGATAAGGCCACTTTGTTTGAATATTTACCATAAAGAGATTCAAACATTTTGTTCTCTAAAAAGTGGGTTACAGAATCATTATGTTCTTCGCCGAAAAACAAAACATCATAATTTTTCATGTCTTCAACTATGTCATTAAAAGCGACTTCTTTCCCGGCTTTTACGGAGTAAACTTTATAATTTTTTTCGGTGATCTGTGCTACAGATTGAAAACTAACTAATAAAAGTGAACTAATTGTTAACCCCCTAAAATATCTAAGAGATGCTGGTTTAATTAAAGATAGTTTCATGTTTATTTTAAAAAATTGATAAATTGTGTTATCTAAATCCTTACTTCTAATTAAAAAAATAAGATAGTGATAAAAGTAAAAATAAACATTCTTTATTCAACTTACAAGCAATTAGGAACGCTCGGATGTGCAAAGTGGATAATGGATATAATATTCTAACTAAACTGTTAAACGCAAAAGTATTTTTATTCTTTGTTTCTAATTCTTACTTAAATAAAACCATTCATCAAAAAAAAAGCCAACTCAATGAGTCGGCTTTAATATCAAAATAATATTTAAATATTAATGATGTGCTTCAGGAGCTACTTCTTTATGTGTTGAATCTGTTGCTGTTGGAACCGGGCTTTCTACTGCCATTGTATCTTTTGATTCTAAATGGTGCTCATTTGCTTCGGCAGCATGTTCATCATGTCCCGCAGCGGCAGGATGCATGCTGTGATCGCCTTTTTCACATGCTTCCATGCATTCTTTAGAGCACTCTTCTTTACACTCACACTCACCGTGCTTCTTTGGATCGCAAAGACTTAAGAATAAAAAAATAAGTACTAAAGTAACAGATGCTAAAATAAAAGGAACCGTAAATGAAACTGCTTTTGGTTCGTTTGAATGATTATCGTGATTATCGTGATTATCGTGACTTGACATAATTTAAAGTTTAATACGTTGCGAAAATAATAGAATTATTAAATTAAAAAAAATAAATATTTAGGTAAACTACTCTTTTATGAATTTATAATAAAAAGTTTTTTGCTTTTCGGTTACTTTAATAACATAAACTGATGGGCTTAAATCAATTATATCAATGGATTGACCGACATTTTCGGAGTTGTAGCTACCACTTTTAATGGTTTTTCCGGTTAGGTCTAAAATTTCAACTAAAAAATCACCTTTACGGTTAAAATTTAGCCACAATTTGTCTTTTCCCGGATTTGGGTATAATTGCATAGCACTTATATCTGAATACTCGTTGAGACCATTAGGATTTTGATATGAATCTCGGTAGCGAACTGTGGTTGGGGTAAAATTATTGCCAATTAAATTGCCGGTTACCTCTAAAAATGGAATTTTACTTGTAGCGGTTAACCATTGGTAACTGCGCTGGTTGTTAGGAAAACCAAGCGGAAAAGGAACAATGGTGTTTTTTATCGTATCCTGTGAATATTGAGTGGTTACCATGCGTAAACAATTTTCGGTGCCAAAAGGGGTTGTAACTGTTCCCCAACCATCTATTTTAGATATACGGAAACCTGTTTTAGAATAAGTAATTGGAATGAGTGAATTAGAGATCGTTGAAAATTTAAAGGTAGTACTGTCGTATTTTTGATAGGTTAATGGAAATACATACATCTCATCTTTATTTGAATAGTAATTTGGAACAGGTATGCTGCTAAAGGTCATTCCGCTGCCATCAGCAATAAAAGCATTTACAGGAGTAGTTTGTTTTTTATAAAAATTATAATAATCATTAATAGTTAATGGTCCTGCCCCTAAAGCATCTGAGATCTTTTCGGCAAAGCCGGTAAAGGAAAGAAAAAACAAAAAATACGGTGTTTGGGATGAAGGAACAAAATCTCTGCGAGCCTGACTTGTTAAAACTAAATTGGAATAATTCCAATTAAAGTTTGCTCCGGTTTGCGTATAATTACCCGCAGATGCCACTGTTGCGTTGGAATACCGCAATGTATCTCCACTTGAGGGAAAATGTGTGCTTGTTAAAGTAAGACTCGATTGGGAGAATAACCCAAAAGCAAATAAATTAACTAAAGCCAGAAAATAAATTTTACGCATGATTATGTTAATTTTGTGGTTATTAAAGTAACGAATATACTAATTTTTTAAATATACGTTGTACTAACTATTGAAGATAACAGCCATATATTTAATATTGTGTTTTACCTTTTGTTTTTTAAGCACAAACGGGCAAACTTTTAACCTTAAGGTAATTACCGCTTCAGAAAAGAGTGTGATCTCAAAACTGAACTATCAAAAAAAATTCAACTCCATAGCTAATGCAAAAAATGAAACTAATAATATTGTTTTAACGCTACAAAACAAAGGTTATTTATTAGCCAGTGTTGACAGTACCATTAGTGACAGTAATTTGGTAACTGCCTACATTTCAGAAAATCAACAATACAAGCTTGCCTATTTAAAACTTGGCAACCTTAATCCTACTCTTGCCTCTAAACTTGGCATAAGCGAAAAATTATTTTTTAATAAACCTTTTAAATACAAAGAGGTAAGCAAAACATTCGAAAAAATAATTTCCTATTATGAAAATAATGGTTACCCTTTTGTATCGATAAAATTAGATAGTATAGAATCTGAAGAAGGAAAATTAAAAGCCGTTTTAAATGTTACTAAAAACAAACTATTTAAAATAGATTCAGTTACAATTATTGGTACAGCTAAAGTAAAAAAGTCGTTTTTATACCGCTATTTATCCGTAAAAGAAAACATGCCTTATAATGAAGAACTACTTAAAGGAATATCTCAAAAAATTAAACAGCTGCCCTTTGTCTTTGAAAAACAAGCTCAAATAGTAAGGTTAACCGATAAAACAAACAAGCTTATTTTATTTTTAGATAAAAAAAACTCGTCGCAATTTGATGGTATTATTGGATTACTTCCTGATGCCACAACTAAAAAAACAGTAATTACCGGTGATGTAAAATTAAAGGTGGTTAATGGTGTTTTTAGGAACGGAGAAACCTTTGATCTGGAATGGCGACGTTTACAATCGCAAACGCAAGACTTTAAAGGTCGCATTATTTATCCTTATTTATTTGGCACGCCTGTAGGAACAGATTATTCCTTAAAAATTTACAGAAGAGATACCTCCTTTATTGATATTAACAACAACATTGGTTTGCAATATTATTTTAAAGGCTTAAATAATTTTAAGATCTTTTACAAACAACGTAACACGAATCTTATTTCAACAACCGGATTAAAATTTATTAGTACCCTGCCCGATTATGCAGATATAACAACTCAATCATACGGTGCAGCTTTAAATTTCGAGAAACTGGACTACCGATTTAATCCTCATAAAGGATTTGCAATTAATTTAACCGGTCAAACCGGGAATAGAACTATTAAGAAAAACGCCAATGTAAACGACCTTGCTTACCAAAATTTATTATTGCGCTCGACTCAATATCAATTTGAGGGAGATATGAATTTATTTATTCAGTTGCGCAGAAATAATGTTTTAAAATTGGGTGTGCAAGGAGCTACGATTTTTGGAAATTCAACCATTTTTAAAAATGAATTATTTAGAATTGGAGGTTTAAGAACATTAAGAGGTTTTGATGAAGAAAGTATTTTTGCATCTACATACGTTATTCCAACAGTAGAATACCGTTTTTTATTTTCACAAAACTCTAACTTGTTATTATTTGCTGAAGGTGCATGGTATGAAAACAACAGCAACACTGCTTATTTAAACGATATGCCTATGAGTGTTGGAGCCGGAATTAATTTTGAAACTAAGGCCGGTATCTTAACTATAAATTATGCTTTAGGTAATCAATTTAACAACGGTTTTGATCTAAGAAACGGAAAAATTCACTTCGGATTAACTGCCTTGTTTTAGTAATTTATAAAGAATAAATTTAATCATCATAATATTTGTTCATGAAAAAGATCTTGATCTATATTTTCTTTTTAAACGGTCTGTTTTCTTTAGGGCAAACATATCCTAGCCAAAATATTGATCTATTAAGTTTGATCGATCCAAATACAAGTACGTTAACTATAGGCCCCGACGGCAGGAAATATGCAGGTTGCTGGGGCTGGCATCAAACAAGCACAAATAAAGAATATGCTATTGCTTGCGGAAGTAATGGTACTTATTTTATTGACGTTACTTCTCCCACAACCCCAAGTGTTTGTGCATTTGTTCCGGGAAGAGGTTCTGCCACTAACAGAGAAGCAAAAACCTATCAAAATTATTGTTATGTGGTTTGTGATGAAGCAGCGCCCAACACCTTTCAAATAATTGATATGAGTACTTTACCTGCAACCGTAACATTGGTTCACGATGATAAAACTTATTTTGAAAGGGCGCACACAATTTTTATAGAACAAGATAAAATGTACATAGGTTTGGCAACTTATTCAACCGGAATTTCATCGCCTATGAACATTTATAGCCTGGTAAACCCAATAGCACCCGTATTGTTGCGCGAAATAAAACAAGATATTCCATTAATTAATACCGTGCATGATATGTTTGTAAGAACAGATACCATTTATGCATCCTGCGGATATCAGGGATTGTATGTTTTAAAACTCAACGCAAACAATACACTTTCGCAAATTGGTTCTTACACTGGTTATGCCGGAAGCGGCGCTTTTAATCATTCAAGTATGTTAACGCAAGATGGTAAATATTTAATTTTTTGTGATGAAACACAGAGTTTTCCGATTCGATTGATTGACGTTCAAAATTTAAATAACATACAACCCGTTCAAACATGGTTACCGTTTACTAATGCTATAGCGCACAATCCCTACTTGATCGGTAACAAATGGGCAATTGTTTCTTGTTATCAAGATGGACTTTATATTTACGATATTTCACAACCGGGTAATGCCTCACAAGTAGGCTTTTTTGACACCCACCCACAAGGCGGCGGCAATATAGGAGCAGGAGGAAATTATTTTAACGAACTCTATAGAGGCAACTGGGGCGCTTATCCCTATTTACCAAGCGGAATTTTAATTGCAACAGATATGCAAAGTGGTGTTTTTATTTTTGACCCTACAAACGCCTACAACAATCAGGTTGGCATTAAAAATAATTCCATTAAAAATGCCGATCTTTTAATTTACCCCAACCCCGCTAGCAATTATATTTCTATAAATTACAGTAGCAGCAGCAAATCCAAACTATCCATAATAAATATGTTTGGCGAAATTGTTTTTGAAAATGAGTATTTCGGTAACATAAAAGACGCAATTGATATTAGAACCTTTTTAAATGGGGCTTACCTGGTCATTTTCTCGGAAGGCGAAAGAAAAAGTTATAAAAAACTCATAATACAACACTAATAACTTTTAACTTTTTATCGGACGAACGGCATATATTTTAGACAAAAGTCATTGATATACCGTTTTAAAAAGGCTATATTTGTTAGTATTACAAATCATAACTATGAAAAAAATTTTATTCTGCCTAGCTATTTTAGCATCTCTATTTTCTAAAGCTCAAACTTACTCAAGCCAAAATATTAGTTTAATTAGTTTAATTCACCCAAATACCGGTTCTGTTGGCATCGGCGGAGATGGTCGCCGTTATTCGGGTTCATGGGGTTGGTATCAAACTAGTACTAATAAAGAATACGCAATCGTTGGGGCAAGTAATGGCACCTATTTTATAGATGTTACAGTGCCTGCCTCGCCAAGCGTTTGTGCTTTTGTTCCTGGAAAAGGTGGCTGCACATGGAGAGAAATTAAAACCTACCAAAATTATTGTTACGTTGTAAGTGATGACGCTGCTCCCAATACCTTTCAGATTATTAATATGGCTACCTTACCAGCAACCGTTAGTATAGTGCACAATGGCAAATCCTATTTCGAGCGTGGACACACCATTTGGATTGACCAAAACAAAATGTACATAGGTTCCACCACCTATTCTGGTAGCGTCGGTTTTCAATAAATGAATGTATATAGTTTAGCAACCCCAACAGCTCCTGTTTTATTACGTTCATTATCTCAAGATTATCCCTCTATTAATCACGTGCACGATATGTATGTGCGAAATGACACTGTTTTTGCTTCTTGTGGATATCAAGGAATGTATATTTATAAGTTTAACTCAAATAATACTTTTACGCAACTTGGTTCTTACACTGGTTACGCAGGTTCAACTTACAATCACGCAAGTATGCTAACGCAAAACGGCAAATATTTATTCTTTTGCGACGAAGTGCCCGTGGCGCAGCCAATGAAATTTGTTGATGTTCAAAATCTAAGTAATATTCAACCGGTTCAAACTTTTAATCCGCACCCTAACACCACTCCTCATAATAACTACTTAAAAGGAAATAACATTGCCATTATTTCTTGTTACCAAGACGGCTTATATATATACAATATAGGAACTCCCGGCAATGCAACTATTGCAGGATTTTTTGATACACACCCTCAAGGTGGTTTTAACGTAGGCAATTATTTTGGTAACGATTACCGTGGTAACTGGGGCGCATACCCCTATTTACCAAGTGGAATAATCATTGCACAAGATATGCAAAATGGTGTTTTTATTTTAGATGCAACCGCTGCTTTTGGAACCATTACAGATGTTAAAACAACAGAAACCTCAAAAAGTAACTTTATATTTTATCCAAATCCAGCTTCAGATTTGATCTCTTTAAATTATAAAACTCAAAATAACTCAAAAGTAGAATTAAGAAATTCGCTTGGACAGTTAATTTTTGAAAAACAATTTAATGGAAATGTAAGTGATTATATGGACGTGAGAAATTACGCAAATGGCTCATACATTCTTTCGATAACAGAAAAAGGAGAAACAACCAATAAAAAATTGATTATCAACCACTAGTTAATATAAAATGAAATTAAGTCAATTCATACTCATTGGTTTTCTAATTGCAACTTTTAGCACCAAAGCTCAAACTTATGCCGCTTCTAATTTTACTTTAATTAGTGTAATTAGTCCCGAAACATACACGAATTCTTACGGAGCAAAATATTCCGGCTGTTGGGGTTGGTATCAGGCTAATAAAAATAAAGAATATGCAATTGCAGGCTCTGCTGCAGGAACTTTTTGGGTTGACGTAACGGTTCCTTCAACTCCTACTGTTTGTGCGTTTAGAGCAGGAAAAAAAACAAATACGGTTTGGAGAGAAATAAAAACATATCAAAATTATTGTTATGTAATTACTGATGACGGAGGCCCTGCAAGTTTTCAAATTTTCGACATGCAATATTTACCGGATAGTGTGCGTAAAGTTTATGATAGTCAATCACTTTTTAAAAGAGGCCATACACTTTGGGTAGACGGAAATAAATTATATGTAGCAGGCGTTACATACAGTAATAACACCACCAGCAGCATGAATATCTATAGTCTTGCTACACCAAGTGTTCCTGTTTTGTTGAGACAATTAAAGCAAGATGTTCCTTTCATTACTTACGTTCATGATATGATGCCGGTAAATGATACAATTTTTGCATCATGCGGAAATCAAGGATTATATGTTTTAAAGTACAACTCTAACAATACGTTTACACAATTAGGTTCTTTAACTACCTATTCCGGATCAGGATACAATCATAGCAGTGCCTTAACCCCAAATCGTCAAACGCTTGTTTTTACTGACGAAGTACCAGCAGGAAAACCAATAAAAGTAGCTAATGTCAGTAATGTTGCAAATATTCAGGTTTTAGCCGTTACAAATCAATTTACACAAACTACACCGCACAATCCATTTATGGTAAGTAACTCGCTCTGCTTTATGAGCAGTTATCAAGATGGCTTACAACTTTACAATATCTCATCTCCTTCTACACCATCACTGGTAGGTTATTTTGACACCTTTTATCAAGGTGGCGGAAATAATAACAACTGGACCGGCGATGATTATGATGGGCAGTGGGGCTCTTATCCGTATTTGCCGAGTAAAAATATTTTTGCCTTAGATCAAATGAACGGTATTTTCATGTTGAAATCTCATTTATACCGTAATCCTGCACCAAGTTTTAATGCCCCTTCAACAATTTGTTTAGGTGCAAACTATAGCCCTGTAAACACCAGCACCTCTTCTACCAGCTACACTTGGACATTCTCTGGCGGCACTCCTGCAACTTCAAATGCTGTTAATCCAACTGTAACTTTTTCATCGGCAGGTATTAAAACAATTACATTAATAGCTTCTAATTCAACAACCACAACTGTTTCAACAACATCTACTGTAAATATAATTGGTGCTAATGGCGTTACTACTTCAACGAATGCATCGTGTGGTACCTGTAGTAATGGTATTGCAGCTGTAAGTCCTATTGGAGGAAACGCTCCTTACACCTACACTTGGTCGCCAAGCGGTGGCAACGCGGCAACAGCAATAAATTTAGCACCTGCTTGTTATTCTGTTGCGATAAAAGATGCAAGCGGTTGCATAACTACAAAAACAGTGTGCGTTGCTTTTACTACCGGTTTACAAAATTCAACCTTAAACAGTTCTGTAGTATCCATCTATCCTAACCCTGCAAGATCAAGCGTTACAATAGAATATAATGGTTATGTCTTTAATTATGCGATGTATAATAATTTAGGTCAGTTGGTGGCAAGTAATAAAAACAACACTAATAAAGCCCAAATTAATTTAACCGAATTTTCGAAAGGTATTTACATTATTGAAGTTGAAATAGGAAAAGATAAACTCAGAAAAAAATTAATTATTGATTAATTTTATCCAAGGTTTAATACTCTAAATTACTCTACATCTAAAAACTTATGTTCACGAAAAATTCTATAATAGGCGTTATTGGAAGTGGCGCTATGGGCAGCGGTATTGCTCAGGTTGCAGCTACAGCAGCGCACAAAGTTATTGTTTATGATAACAGTCAAACCTCACTTATAAAATCAGAAACTACTTTACAAGCGTCTCTAAAAAAATTAGTTGAGAAAGAAAAAATAACAGCAGATCAACAAACTTTTATTTTAGCAAATATTAGTTTTGTTAACTCATTAAATGATCTGGCAAAATGTAACTTGGTAATTGAAGCCATTGTAGAAAATTTACAGGTAAAAAAATCTGTTTTTTCTGAATTGGAAAAATTAGTAAGCGACACCTGTGTTTTAGCCTCTAACACCTCTTCTCTCTCTATAGCATCCATTGCAGCTGCTTGCACAAAACCCGAGCGTGTAATTGGCATTCACTTTTTTAATCCGGCAACGCTAATGCCGTTAGTAGAAATTATTCCCGGTATTGCTACCAATGACTCAATTACTTCTGCATGTAAAACTTTAATTGATACCTGGGGAAAAGTAACTGTAATCGCAAAAGACACTCCCGGCTTTATTGTTAACCGCGTGGCTCGTCCGTTTTATAGCGAAGCATTGCGTATTTATGAGGAAGGTATTGCAGATATGCCAACTATTGACTGGGCTATGAAAGAAATTGCGGGCTTTAAAATGGGTCCGTTTGAGTTAATGGATATGATAGGCCACGATGTAAATTATGTAGTTACCGAAACAGTGTGGACGCAATTTTATTTTGACCCTAAATTTAAACCGGCGCTATCGCAAAAACGATTATTAGAAGCAGGCTTTTTAGGAAAAAAAACAGGCAAAGGTTTTTATAATTATGCTGCAGATGCCCAAATACCGCAACCAACAAAAGATGTTGAAATTGGTAAAGCCATTGTAAAGCGTATTTTATTTATGCTGATAAATGAAGCTGCAGATGCACTTTATTTAAAAGTAGCCACTCGTGAGGACATTGATCTGGCTATGACAAAGGGTGTAAATTACCCTAAGGGACTTTTAAAATGGGCCGATGAATTGGGCGTGAATTTAATAGTGAAAGAATTAACCGGATTAAAGGATTTTTACGAAGAAGATAGATATAGAGTTAGTCCGCTTTTAAAGCAGAATTTTATCATGAAAAAGACCTTTTATTAACCCAAAACAGGCTTTCACTCATTTAAGACCTAAAAAATTTGCCAGATCAAGCTATTTTAATTATTTTTGGGTATAATACTCGTTAAAATGAAAAAACAATTTTTAATTATATCTGGTTTTGCGATCATTACTTCTGCATTGATTTTTTCTTGCGCAAAGAAAAAAGATAATGGAGCAATTACACCAACCTATAAAGAAGAAGCTACCGGTACCGGTGGAAACCCGAATGTGGGCAACCAAACCGTTACGGGAACGAATACTGTTACTAACCCCGCTACACAAAATTCGCAATTACAAGTCGGAGGGTCTGGTTGGAGCAACCCTACTTGTAGCTCAACATTTAGTACAACTTTAAAAGGTATTAATGGTGGTATTGATGTTACATTAACATTCGCATTTCCTCCTACAACCGGAAGTTATGCT
>JBEIEI010000087.1:0-11886 GCA_040382975.1 Flavobacteriales bacterium | reverse complement strand
TTTTATCACCTTTCACTAAATGTTTTTGTAAGAGCCACGAAGTAAAAAAGGAGATAATAAACCAGCCTATATAATTTTGAATTCCGGCAATACCATTCGAGAAATGCCAATAATCCATTTGCGAAGCTACCTGTTCTATTAAAAGATCAATACCGGTAATGATAAAAGCCGCTAGTGTGGCAATTAACAATGGTTTTTTTGATAAATAAGTCGCAACTAAAACACCAATATTAATTAATAAGCCCCAGTTTAACGATATTACTAACGGCACACCCAAAACTTTATAGCCTAGGGCATTACCGTAATAATAGTTACCAAACACGACACCTGTTTTTACACCAATTACTTCTGCAACAAACCCAACAGCGGCAAGGCCAATAAAACTTAACGTGTAATTAAGATTGTTTAATGGTTGATGGATCAAAAAGACAAAACAGGTAAAAGCAAGAGTTAAAGGCGTAAATGGAGCAAAAAAGCCGGGGTTAAATAAAAAGCCAATAGCACCTGATACATAAACCAGAATTAAAAAGTAAAGCAAATATTTTTTAACTAACACCAATCTACTTTTTATCTTTAATTAAGTTGGAAACAATTTTTGCACTTAATAAACATAACGGTATCCCTCCTCCAGGATGCACACTTCCGCCAACAAAGTATAAGCCCTCTATTTTGCTATTGTAATTAGCGTGCCGTAAAAACGCCGAAAATTTATTGTTGCTGGCATTGCCGTAAAGCGACCCGCCAAACGACGAGGTTTGCTGCTCAATACCTAAAGGGTCTAAAATTTCTTCAACTTTAATATATTTCTCTATATCTGTTTTAAACACTCTGTTAATTTTTGAAATAACATTTTTTCTTAGCTCGGCGGCATAAACTATTTTATCGCCCAACTTGTTGTGTGGCACATTAACCATCACAAACCAGTTTTCGCAACCGCTTGGCGCATCTGCTTTACAAAATTTAGATGTAATGTTAATATAAATTGTTGGGTCGCTGTAAGGACTTTTTTCTTCAAACAAAGAGTTAAATTCGGCCATATAGTTTTCTGAAAACAGAATGTTGTGCAAATCTAATTCCGTAAACTCTTTTTCAATTCCCCAATAAAAAACATAAGCACTACTTGATTTTTCTTGCGACAATAATTTTTTTGGATAATAACTTTGCGGCAATAGTTTTTTATACACTAAATGTATATCAGCATCGCTAACGACTATGTCACTATGATGTAAAAATCCATTACTAGTTAAACCAATTACTTTTTTATTTTCAATTTCAATTTTTTCTACCGTGGCATTAAAATTAAAATTAACCCCGCAATACAAAGCAATGTTATAAAGGTGTTCGGTAATTTGGTGCATGCCTTTTTCGGGCAAATAAGCGCCCAATCCAAATTCTAAATGTGGGATAATGTTTAACAATGCCGGCGCTTTGTAAGGATTGGAACCGTTGTAAGTAGCGTATCTATTAAATATCTGTGTTGTTTTTTCGTTATTAAAAGGCCTGCTGTTCTCTTTGTGCATGGTACTAAACAAATTTAACTTGTATGATTGCAACAAGGCTTTAAGTGTTTTTATGTTCAAAAAATTTTTGATCTTTCCGAGTGATTGTGTTAAGAAGAGATCGGCAATTGTTGAATGATAAAATTTGCTTTTAGCGAGATGTTTAATTACCGCTTCTTCATCCTCGTTTAGTTTAACCTTTAATTCTTTTGCTAATTCTTTTGCCGAACCTTGTGCAACCACCTTTGTACCGTCTTCAAAGAAATAATGCGTGATTGTTTTTAACCGCGTGTAATTGAAGGCTGTTTTGTAACCACTTAAAACCGTTAGTTCATCAATTAGATCAGGCATGGTTAATAAAGATGGCCCTTTGTCGAACCTATATCCGGCTGTTGAAAATTCAGATAATTTACCGCCGGGATAGTTGTTTTTTTCGAAGACAACTACATCATAACCTTTTTTAGCAAGCCTTATTGCTGCCGCCAAGCCTCCAATGCCCGAACCAATTATATTTACGGTACGTTTAATTTATTATTAAGTTTTAGTTTGTAAACAATTTTACGGGTTTTTTGTTTAACTTTATAGCAAACATGTCAAAAAAGAAAATTTCTATAATTGGCGCTGGATTTAGCGGTCTTTCCTCTGCTTGTTATTTAGCAAAGGCTGGCTTTGAAGTGACTGTATATGAGAAGCACGATTCTATTGGTGGGCGCTCTAGAAGCTATTCCGAAAATGGTTTTATGTTTGATATGGGACCAAGTTGGTATTGGATGCCCGATATTTTTGAAAAGTTTTTTGGTGATTTTGGAAAAAAAGTGTCAGATTATTATGATCTAGTGCGCCTTTCACCAAGCTACCGTGTTTTTTTCACCGATGATCATTTAGATGTGCCTGCCACATTAGAGGAATTGTATACTCTTTTTGAGCGTTATGAGCCCGGCAGCACCAATAATTTAAAACAGTTTTTATCTGAGGCAGAATATAAATATAAGGTTGGAATGCATGATCTGGTTTACAAACCGGGAATCAATATTTCGGAGTTAATAGACATGCGACTAATTTCGGGTGTTTTTAAACTGGATGTTTTTAAAAGCATGAGTTCCCACGTGCGAAAGTTGTTTAAGAACGAAAAGCTAATAAAGTTACTGGAGTTTCCTGTTTTGTTTTTGGGAGCTTTACCCGAGCACACGCCGGCTCTATATAGTCTTATGAACTACGCCGATCTTGCCTTGGGAACCTGGTACCCAATGGGAGGAATGCAAAAAATAGCACAAGGAATGTATGACCTGGCTGTTGAATTAGGCGTAAAGTTTGAAACAGGTGTTGATATAAATAAAATTGTAGTTGAAAATAAACTAGCCACATCCTTAACGGCAAATAAAGATTGTGGAACCTTTGATGCACTTATTTCATCTGCAGATTATAATTTTACAGAGCAAAAGTTATTGTCTGAAAAAGACAGAAAATACACCCAAAAATACTGGGAAAACCGAAAAATGGCCCCGAGTTGTTTAATCTATTATGTTGGCGTTAAAGGAATCATAAACAATTTACTGCATCATAATTTGTTTTTTGATGCCGATTTCACAAAACACTCTCAAGAAATTTATACTAATCCTCAATGGCCTAACGACCCTTTGTTTTACGTTTGTTGCCCAAGTAAAACAGATTCAACAGTTGCGCCTACAGGACATGAAAATTTATTTATTTTAATTCCTGTTGCACCCGGTTTAGAAGACACAGAAGAAATTAGAGCTAAGTACTTTAAAGCAGTAGCAGAAAGATTAAAAGTAAAAACCGGGTTTGATATTAATGAAAACTTGGTATATTTTAAAAGCTATGCACCAAGCAATTTTGTAAAAGATTACAATGCATTTAAAGGGAATGCTTATGGATTAGCCAATACCCTTATGCAAACAGCCCATTTAAAACCAAGTTTAAAAAGCAAAAAGGTTAAAAACCTCTTCTATACCGGTCAATTAACCGTGCCGGGACCAGGCGTGCCTCCTTCCTTAATATCGGGAAAGCTTGCTTCAGAACAAGTTTTAAACTTTTTTTAATTTAAACCGTTTAACCCTTTCAATAACTGTGAAAGAAAAAGAGAATAAAAAAATGAAACAATTATTTGATGAAGTTTCTGATAAAACAAGTAAAATCGTTACACGACAATATAGTACGTCGTTTAGCTTGGGAATTCGTTTTTTAAACAAAGACCTTCATAAACCAATTTATGCAATTTATGGCTTTGTTCGTTTTGCAGATGAGATCGTTGATAGCTTTCATGCGTATGACAAGAAACAATTACTTGAGGAGTTTATAAGAGACACCTATTTAGCAATAGAAAGAGGAATTAGCTTAAACCCTGTATTAAATAGTTTTCAGGAAGTGGTTAATACCTATAAAATAGATAAAACACTTATTGATGCTTTTTTAAAAAGCATGACAATGGACCTGCAAAAAAAAGCTTATACCGAAGAAGGATATAAGGAATATATTTTAGGCAGTGCAGAGGTTGTAGGTTTAATGTGTTTGTGCGTTTTTACAGAAGGTGACAAAAACTCGTATAAAGAGTTAAAACCATATGCAATGGCGTTAGGATCAGCGTTTCAAAAGATCAATTTTTTAAGAGATCTAAACGATGATTTTGTTGGAATGGGAAGAATGTATTTTCCAAACATCAACATGAATGAGTTAGACGAAAACATTAAGCAAGAAATTGAACGAGATATAGAATTAGATTTTGATAAAGGATTAAAAGGAGTTAAAATGTTGCCAAAAAAAGCACGCTTAGGTGTTTATGTAGCCTACATTTATTACAGATCACTCTTTAATAAAATAAAAAAATTAAATCATAAGCACATTTTAGAAGAACGTGTTCGTATTCCTAACTCTCAAAAAATGGTATTGTTTGCAGGAAGTTATGTTAGAAACGGTTTAAATATGTTATGATAAAAGCGATCGTTATCGGACTTTTTCTTTTTATCACCGCAACCTCCCCTGACCTAAAAAAAATACGTTCTAATTTTGCTTTAATGAATAAGCAAGAAGAGGCTGTAAATACCATAAAGGAAATTTCATTAACAAGTAAAGAAGTTTCTGTTAATCTAAAAAGAGCCTATTATGCCGCAGCAGAGATGACATCGGCGCAATACAAAATAAATCCGGCCGCTAAAATAAAAGCGTTTAATTCCGGAAAAAAGATCTTAGAAGCTACCATCCTTGCCGATACGAGTGACCTTGAAGCCAGGTACATTCGTTTTACCATACAACAAAACGCCCCTTCGTTTTTAGGCTATAATAAAAGTATTAGCTCCGATAAAAACTATATAATTAAACATTTAAACCAATTTAAGACAGCCGACCCGGAACTCTTCTCATCTGTTTATGCTTATTTATTAACCTACGGCAAACTTAATTCGCAAGAAAAAGCATTGATAGATAAATAGATCGTTTACTTATTCACACACTTCCAACAAAACTTTTTTTAGACCTAAAATTTAATTTTCTTTATAAAAAATATTTTATGAAGAACACTTTTATCGCTGTACTATTAAACCTTCTTACTTATTCTTTAACTTCTCAAATTGCCTTCGTAAAAGGCTATATTGTTAACGAAAAAGGCGACACAGTAAAAGGCGAGGTAAAAATTAATCCAAAAAAAGAACAGGACAATTACTCGAAAGTTTTTTTTTAAAGAAGAAAGCGGCACCCAAAAAAATTATAAGCCTAACAAACTAAAAGGATACGGTTTCCAGGATCAAAACTACACCTCAATGGATTACGAGGGTGAATTAAAGTTTTATAAAGTATTAATTAGCGGTGAAATATCTATGTATAAAATGATGTTTGAAATTGTAAATATGAACGCAACCAGTTATGATGGCGAATATTATATTACCCGCCAAGGGGATAAAAAAATGACCTTAGTTAAAGAAGGAAAATTTAAAAAACAATTACAGGAAATGATGAGTGGAGCCTCGGGATTTGCCAGCGAATACGAAGAAGATAAAAAGATAAATGAAGAAAGCGCCACAAAGGCCATTAAAAATTATAATGAGAGAAAATGAAACCAGAAAACGTAAAAACAAAGTTTTATACTCTTAAACAAATTCCCCAAACAACTAATTTACAATACAATCAATGATCACTAAAGACACTGAAAAGAAATTATTTTTATTAGACGCCTATGCACTTATTTACCGCGCATTCTTTGCCTTTAGCAACAGCCCACGAATAAACTCCAAAGGGTTTAACACCTCTGCAATTTTTGGATTTACCAATACACTATTAGAGATATTGAACAAAGAAAAACCCTCGCACATTGCTGTGGTATTTGATATGGAAGGACCAACACAACGGCACGTTGAGTTTGAAGCATACAAGGCCCATCGCGAAGAAATGCCTGAGGACCTAAGAAAATCTATTCCGTTAATTATGGAATTGATAAAGGGGTTTAATATCGAAACAATGGGCATCTCGGGTTTTGAAGCCGATGACCTTATTGGCACACTTGCCATTAAAGCTGAGAAAGCAGGGTTTACCACCTACATGATGACTCCGGATAAAGACTACGGTCAGCTGGTTGACGCAAACACCTTTATTTATAAACCTGCTAGTTTTGGTAACGGCGCTTCGATTTTAGGGCCGGAAGAAATTTGCAAAAAGTGGGAAATAAATTCTGTTGCCCAATTAATAGATATTTTGGGTTTGATGGGTGATAAGGCGGATAATATTCCGGGCATCCCCGGAGTTGGCGAAAAAACGGCCATTCAGCTTATAAAAGATTTTGGAACGATAGAAAATTTGTTACAAAACACCGATAAATTAAAAGGAAAACTAAAAGAAAAAGTTGAGAATAATAAAGAAATGGCCATTCAATCAAAATGGTTAGCAACCATTATTTTAGATTGTCCTGTTGAATTAGAAGAAGAAAAATTAAGAATTAAACCTGTCAATAAAGAGGCTTTAACCGAGTTATTTAAAGAACTTGAATTTAGAGCAATTGCAAAAAAAGTTTTAGGAGAAGATATTGGGGGCAACGAAAAATTACCTGCAGAAAAACCTAAAGCAGATGTAAAGCAAGATCTGTTTAGCGAGCCGGATCTGTTTTCAGCACCAAATGAAAGTCAGTTAGAACTTGAAGAAACGGCAGTTACAAACTTTAAAACCATTAATGATGTTGAGCACACGTATATCTTGGTTGATTCGGCAGAAAAGATCAATGAGCTTGTTGCTGTTTTAAATCACACTACCGAATATTGTTTTGATAGCGAAACCACTTCACTTAATACTATTGATGCAGAATTGGTAGGCTTATCTTTTTCTGTTAAAGAACATGAAGCCTATTATGTTCCCATTTCAGTAAACAAAGCAGAAGCGATAGAACAATTAAAACCATTTTTGTCAATTTTCGCCGATTCGTCTAAAACAATGATCGGACAAAACATTAAATACGATTACCAGGTGTTATTAAATTATGATATCGAAATAAAGAATAAATTATTTGATACCATGGTGGCGCACTTTTTAATTATGCCCGACATGCGACATGGGATGGACATTTTAGCGCAGAACTATTTAAATTATTCACCCGTGAGCATTACTAGCTTAATTGGTAAAAAGGGCAAAGAGCAATTAAGCATGCGTTCGGTTGACATAAATTTAATAAAAGATTATGCTGCCGAAGATGCGGATGTTACCATCCAATTAAAAAATAAATTTGCTCCTTTATTAAAAGAGAATGAGGTAGAAAAATTATTTGATGAAGTAGAAGTGCCGTTAATTAAGGTATTGGCTAATATTGAGCGCGAAGGAATTAATTTAGATGTAAATGCCTTGCGTGAATTTTCGGGACAACTGCAAACAGATATTGCTATCGTCGAAAAAGAAATTCAGGATCTTGCAGGCACAAAATTTAATGTCTCTTCGCCAAAACAAGTGGGCGAAATATTATTTGAATATTTAAAAATTGTAGATAAGCCTAAGAAAACAAAAACGGGTCAATATGCCACCGGTGAAGAGATCTTAAGTAAATTAGAAGGCACACACCCAATTGTTTCAAAAATATTAGATTACCGTGAGCTGGTAAAACTAAAATCTACTTATGTAGATACTTTACCCGAATTGGTAAACCAAAAAACAAATCGTATTCACACGTCTTTCAACCAAGTGGTTGCAGTTACCGGACGTTTAAGTAGCGACAATCCTAACCTTCAAAACATTCCTATCAGAACAGAACGCGGTCGCCAGATCCGTAAAGCTTTTATTCCAAGAGATAACGATCATATTTTATTAAGTGCCGATTACTCGCAAATAGAATTAAGAATTGTTGCAAGTATTAGTGGCGATAAAAATATGTGTGAGGCCTTTCAATTAGGAAAAGATATTCATACAGCCACCGCGGCAAAAGTTTTTGGCGTAGATGAAAATGATGTAACCAAAGAAATGCGTTACAAAGCAAAGAGCGTAAACTTTGGTATCATATACGGGCAAGGGGCTTTTGGCTTATCTGAGAATTTAAATATTTCAAGGGGAGAGGCAAAAGAACTGATAGATAATTACTTTAAAGAATACTCGGCCATAAAAGATTATATGGACGGAGAAATTAATTTCGCACGCGAGAATGGTTATGTAAAAACTATGTTAGGAAGGAAACGTTGGCTGCGAGATATTACTTCTAATAACGCAACGGTTCGCAGTTTTGCAGAACGTAATGCTATTAACGCACCAATACAAGGCAGCGCGGCAGATATGATCAAAGTAGCCATGATCAATATTTATAATGAGCTTAAAAAACAAAACTTTAAAACAAAAATGTTATTGCAGGTGCATGACGAATTGGTGTTTGATGTTTATAAGCCGGAATTGGAAATTGTAAAACCAATTATAGATCAGCTCATGCGCAACGCTTTACCATTAAGTGTGCCGGTTGAGGTTGGCATGGGAGTGGGAGAGAACTGGTTGTTGGCGCACTAATTATAAACCACTAATTTCACGAATTACCACTAATTCATTTTTTATTTCTGCATATATCATTTGTGAAATAATTGCTCTTAGAGATTAAATTGCTAAGAGTAAAATAAATTGAACTAAACAAAAAGCATTAATCTTATTTATGACTTGATTCGTGTAAGTTAGTGTAATTCGTGCCTTAATAATAGATTGCAACCATTACTATTTTATGGCTCCACACAATAATTTTAATATCGCTTCGTTATTGTAGTATGAAAAAGTTGCCACTACAAGTTTTAATTCTTGCGAGTACGCTTGGATTAAACGCCCAAACAAAAACAGATAGCATTAAAAAGATAAGGCTTTCAGGAATAGGATTAGAAAGTCAGATGATCTTTCAGCGTGGTTACATAAATACTGCAAACCAAGCAGATTTTAAAAAATTTGTATCCAACAACAAGCTGTTAGATAAGGATCTTAATGGTTATACAAGTGCATCAGTCAATGGTCGTTCAACAGATGCAAATGGTTTAATTGCTTTGCGGGCTTTTTTTGAATTGGGGCAAGGTAAAAAGTTCAGGCGCGAGGGTTTTATCGGCATTCGATTCGGGTCAAATAGTGTTTCATCTGCTTTCTATTCAAAAACAACTCGCGATACCAATGCAATTTACGTTAATACTGCAAATAACGATAAACTCTATTCTGTTACACAATACAACGATAATTATTTTTACTCTATCTCGTCTAAACAAATTATGGTACCTATTGGAATTAATTTAACTACCAATAAAAACAAACGATTTTGGTTTGGCGCAGGTCTTGAGTTAAGTCCCGGAATTTCATACGCAAATACGTTTAGCGCTAATCATAATTTAAACACAACAGAATTATTATTAAATTCTTCCTCAACGTATGATAAGTACGATAGTTATTCATCTTCCACTTTTAAGACTGTAGAATTGGACCAAACCGTAAATAAGATAAATGGAATTGGCTTTGTTGGTTATGCCGCCATACCTTTAACAACTAATTTAAGAATGTCTAAAAAGCTTACCGCAAGAAGACATTTTAGTGCAAGTGCATCTTTAGCGCCCGGTGTTTTTTACGCAAATAATAAGTTTACAAGTGCTCAATCAAGCTTTATCCTGAATGCTTCACTCGGCCTAAGGTATAATTGGTAGACCCTAAATCAATTTAAACTCATTAGTGGTTAACTTATAGCCTTTCGTGTTTATATTTAGAAATCTAAAAATATAAGCATGACTAAAAATTTACTATTAGGCTTTTTCTTTTTTATTATTATTTGTGTAAAGGCACAGCCCAACCCAACACCAAAAGATTGTTCTGTTGAGTTATGGGCAAATGTGCAGGTTAGTCCGCCAAGCATTACTTTAAATTGGTTAGGAAACTCTAACACCATTAGCTATTCGGTTGATAGAAAACCTAAAAACAGTTCTACATGGACGAGCCTTGCGGTAAACATACCAAGTACAACCACTCAGTATGTTGATAATACCGTTGGTGTTGGAACGCACTATGAGTATCGCGTTGTGAGAAGCGCAGCCTCAGGCACTTTAAATTATCCCGGTTATGGATATATTAATTCGGGTATTCAAGTTCCTGAAGTGGATTATCGCGGAAAATTAATTTTACTAATTGCAAATAACTTTAGTATTAGCCTTGCTCCCGAAATACTTCGTTTGCAAGATGATCTAGAAGGGGATGGCTGGGAAGTATTAACGAGTTATGTGAGCACAACAAGTTCTGTTACAACTATAAAAGCACAAATTGTAAACACGTATAATCTCGATCCGGCAAATACTGTAGCAGTGTTTTTATTAGGACATATTCCGGTTCCATATAGCGGAAATTTTGGTCCGGATGCGCATACCGATCATCAAGGCGCTTGGCCTGCCGATGTTTATTATGGCGAACTAAATGGTAGTTGGACAGATGCATCTGTTACATCTACAACGGTCTCTCCTGCACGCACACAAAACATACCGGGTGATGGTAAATTCGATCAGTGGTTAATTCCTACAGCAGTTGAATTGCAAGTAGGCCGTGTTGATTTATTTGGAATGACATCTTTTACTGCAACAGAAACTCAATTATTAAAAAATTATTTAGATAAGGATCATGATTATCGCAAAAAAGTATTTACAACTTTAAAGCGCGCGGTTATTGATGATAACTTTGGGTATTTTACTCCTGGAGAAGCGTTTGCTTCAAGTGGATTTAAAAACTTTGGCCCTTTAGTTACTCCAACAAATGTTGTAACAACAGATTATTTTACTACCATGACAGGCAACAGTTATCAATGGTCGCATGGTTGCGGTGGCGGAACATTTACGAGTGCCGGTGGAATAGGAGCAACATCTAATTTTGCATCGGCTAACTTACAAGGTGTTTTTACGATGTTGTTTGGAAGTTATTTTGGTGATTGGGATGTGAATGATAATTTTTTACGCGCACCATTATGCCAAGGTAAAACACTAACTAATGCTTGGGCGGGTCGTCCAAATTGGATGTTCCATCACATGGCCATGGGCGAAAATATTGGATATAGCACTAGATTAACACAAAACAATACCACAACCTATTATCCATCGCCCTATGCAATTAACGCAGGAATATTTAATACTGTTCACATTGCCTTAATGGGCGATCCTACTTTAAGAAATGATATTGTTGCGCCGGTTTCAAATGTGGTAGCGACAAAGGTTGGAAACAATTGTAACATCTCCTGGACAGCTTCTACAGAAACAACGGTTGTTGGTTATAATATTTACAGGAAGAACCCTTCAACCACTAGTTATGTAAAAATAAATCCGGTGCCTGTTAGCAGCACAACCTATACTGATAATTGTTTAGTTAATCCGGGCATTTATAAATACATGGTTAGAACATGGAAATTAGAAACAACACCAAGCGGATCTTATTACAATATGAGCGAGGGAATTGCCGATACTGCAAATAATACCAGTAACTTCCTTTCAATTGCAGCCTTTACAAATGCAGTAATTGGTAATTCAGTTACAGTGGCAAACACCTCAACCAACGCAACTACTTACTCTTGGAATTTTGGCAACTCCGTTACAAGCACATTGGCTAATCCACCTGCGGTTACTTACACAGCAAACGGACAATACACAGTTACCTTAGGGGCTTCAAACGTTTGTCATAGCTCTACAACAACAGCGGTGGTTAATATTTTAAGCGCGGGCTTAACTGAAAATAATTTTGATAATTCTGTTTTAGTTTGGCCAAACCCATCTAACGGAAAAATAAAAATTGATAATTCAAGTAATGCACCAATGGAAGTTTTAATTTATAGTTTAGAAGGAAGATTAGTATTTTCTAAAAACAACGTTGCAAAAAACGAAGAGTTAAACATTAGCAAATTGGTTAAAGGACTTTACACGATTGAAATTAA
>JBEIEI010000086.1:0-11965 GCA_040382975.1 Flavobacteriales bacterium | reverse complement strand
TTATTGAAATAGCAAAAAAACATCGCTCATTCGAAATAGCAGAGAAGATTTACACATCTATCTACGGGTAAACTTAACTTTATTTAGATCAAATAAAATAAAAAGAGAGATTAAATAAAAAGGCATACAGGGTATTTTTAACCGAACTAATGCGCCATAATTTGAAGTAGTTAACCCAACAGAAAAAGCAAAAAAGATGGCAAACAAAAAAGAAAAAATCAATAAGGGATTGCTAAATAATGATTTTAGGAGCGTGGTAATTTTTACTTTAATTACAATATAAATTGTAAACAACAACATAAATAAATTTTCTAAACCCGAAAGGACCATTACAGGGTTTCGGGCATCCCAAATAAAAGGCCTAAACAATGCCATATTTAAAGCAGCAGGAATTTTTGATGAAATTCCGGCAAGGGTTGGCTCATAGGCTCCAATATCATAACTATTAGTGCCGTATTGTCCTCTTACTAGATCTTGTTGTGTTTTAACGGCTTTAATTAAAATATTATCCAAACTATATTCTCCAAGATATTTTCCTAAAAAACTATAAGCACCGGCTAAAACTAATAATATGAATAGCATTACAAATGGAATAGCTAAAGTTCTAACCAAACTATTTTTAATCCGATCTATTCTGGTATAATTTAACCAAATAATTGTACCCGGTAACAATGCAAACAAAATATAAGGTTTAATCAATAGAATAAATAAACTGGCTACCACCAATAATAATAAATATTTTATTTTTCTTTCCTTTAGAATAAAAAATTTAAATATTCCATAGGTAAAAAACCCAATGCAACTTAAAGAATAAGTGTCTTTTAAAATACTTGACCCCCAAAAAAACACTGAAGGCATGAAAAATATGGCAATAGCAAATTGTTTCTTTAAATGCGGAAAGTAAAAAATAAATAGTTCATATAACTTCCATAAACCTATAAAGCTAATACTTGCAAGAATAAGAGTAGTTGGCACAAATGCACCAAATCCTAAAATACATAAAGGAACCGTTAATGCCACAGTAAATAATGCATACATATCTGTGCCGCTAAAATACAGGCCGCCGTGTTCTATGTACTCGTTCGATAAATTAGTAATATTGTTATTGTAAAAATTCATCATTTCAAAAAACAATTCAAACTTTCCTGAAAATAGAACAGAAACAAAAGTATTGGCCGATAAAAAATAATTACTCACATCGCCGCCTTCGGTATAATAAAAACTATAAATTAAGCAAACACCAATGCCTCCAATAAGCTTGCAAATTAAAGCCGGTATAAAATAATCGTAATAGCTTTTCTTATTGAGGTATTTATTTTTAAAATGGTATGCAACATACAAAATTATAGCAATATAAAATGGCGCTAATAATAAATCAAATATATCAATCCAATAAGCTTCGATAATATAAATTTATAAAAATCTGAGTTAAATCCGCCGTTAAAAAAAAATATTTATTACAAAGGTTCGTTAATCTTAAATAACTTCCGGTTTGTTGGTCAAAAAAAGATAGATCTTATAAATTATGGAAGTTATTCTTTTATTGTTTGGATAGTCTTTATAGCTCTCCTTAATCTCTAAAATTTTCCTTTTCAACTGAGCGTTAACTGCATCCTTTCCATTTTCAATTTTTTTCATTTGCAATAAATGGGAGTTACAATGGTTACAAAATATTTCATCGTCAAATACAATTTCGGTATCCGATGTATCCATTACGCAACGGCTACATTGCTTAAAATTTGTATTGAGATCTGAGGAAATACCTAAGGACATAAAACAGCAAGTGAGGAAGCAAATATAACATTACAAGATGAAATTTAGCCTATAATTGATTATATTTATCAAAAAAAATAGTAATGGATACGATTATAGTTACCGGGGGAGCTGGTTACATAGGTTCACATACGATCATTGAATTGCTTACTAAAACTAATTTCAATGTAGTTTCTATAGATAATTTTTCTAATTCAACCGTAAAATCTTATGCTAGAATAAAAGAAATTACAAATAAAACTTTTGAAACAATTAACCTTGATCTTTGTGATAATGATCGTTTAAAAACCGAACTCTCAAAAATTAAAAATATTATTGGCATCATTCATTTTGCAGCATATAAATCAGTTCCCGAAAGTGTTGCCAACCCAACGCTTTATTATTACAACAATTTAAATTCTTTAAACAATCTATTAAAATTTGCGCATGATCAAAAAATAGAACATTTTATTTTTTCTTCTTCGTGTTCTGTTTATGGCAATGCAGATGAATTACCTGTTACAGAAAAAACACCTTTAAAAAGTGCCGAAAGTCCTTATGGACACACAAAACAAATTGGTGAAGATATAATCAATTATGTTTGCAAAACAAATTCGGATTTTAATGCCGTGATATTAAGGTATTTTAACCCAGTAGGCGCGCACCCTAGCGGAAAAATTGGCGAATTTCCTTTAAACCGACCAAACAATTTAGTTCCCATAATTACTCAAACAGCCGTTGGAAAAAACACGTTAACCGTATTTGGCAATGATTTTGATACCCGCGACGGATATTGCATTCGTGATTACATTCATGTTAGCGATATTGCGGATGCACATGTTAAAGCCCTTAATTATTTGATCAATAGAGAAAATAAAAAAAACGTTTCATTATTTAATTTGGGAACAGGCAATGGCGTAAGTGTTATAGAAGCAATCACCTCGTTCGAAAAAGTTTCTGGTAAAAAATTAAATTATACGATTGGCGGAAGGCGTGAAGGAGATGTGGTGGCAATATATGCTAATAACAATTTAGCAAAAACAGAGTTAAAATGGGCGCCACAGTTTACAATAGATGATATGATGTTAAGCGCTTGGAAATGGCAATTAAATTTATTGGAAGAGAACTAGTTTAAATAATACACTTTCTAGTCCCAAGCAGGCGATGATCTTTTAACTCATCCACTTTTTATACCACATTTGAAACATTAATAAATGCCAAATTTTTACCCCATACTCTTTTCGTCCTTCGTAAAAAGAATTACATAATTGCTTTACATAAGAACTATTAAATATTCCTTGGGCTTCAATTTCTTTTTCATTTAAATAATGATCTACTTTGGGTTTTAATTCATTGATCAACCACTTTTCAATTGGAATAGCAAAGCCCATTTTTGGCCTATCCATCATTTTTTTTGGCAAATATTGATGTACAATTTCTTTAACGATCCTTTTTTTATCGCCATTAAAATATTTATACTCATCGGGTAATTTAGATACGAATTCAATAATTCGATGATCTAAAAAAGGCTCTCTGCTCTCTATACCGACAGACATAGATGCGCGATCAACCTTTTGCAAAACATCATCAACTAAATAGGTATCATAATCAACAGCCATCATACACGCTAAAGGTGAATACAGTTTTGAATCAAAATCTTCTGTCAAAAAGGAAGGTTGCAAGCTAATAGGCTCATTCTTTAATAACTTTACAAGATCAGCATCTTTAAATTGTTTGTTTAATTCTAAAACCAAAGTTTTTGGTGAGGGATCACTCAATACGCTTTTTATTTTCTCATATCGATTATGAAAATTGAATGCGTTTTTAAAAAATGGGATTTTATCTGCCGGAATAATATCCATCAAATTTGAAACCCCATTCCTTATTAGTTTAGGGGTTTTTGATAGTTTATTTCCATACTTCATTAAATATTCATACCGATTGTATCCTGCAAAAATTTCATCCCCTCCATCAGCACTTAAAACAACTTTCACACTTTGGCTAGCCATTCTACATAACAGTGTTGTTGGAATAGCGCTGCTATCAGCAAAGGGTTCGTCGTAAAAAAAAGGAAGGTCCTCAATTATGGATAAAGCCTCTTTTTCGCTGCATTCAAATTCAAAGTGCTCTGTGCCTAAATGTTTCGAAATTTCTTTTGCATAGGGAGCTTCATCTAATCCAATATCAGGAACAGAGATGGTAAATGTTTTTAATTTTTCGGCTCTATCCTTTTGAAGCAAGGCGGTAAGACACGAGCTATCATAACCTCCACTTAAAAAAACACCTACCGGCACATCAGAAACCATTCTTAGATCAAATGCCGATTTAAGAATTTTTTCGGTTTCTGTTTTGGCCTCAAAATACGAAATAGTACTTTTAGGTTTGTTGTAGCTATCGTAAACACTCCAGTATTTAAATATCTCAAACGTTTTATTAGTTAAACTAAATTTTAAAAAATGTCCGGGTTTTAATTTGAAAGCATTGGTAAAAATACAATTAGTGCCAGGAACGTTACCGTATTGCATAAAAGAAGCAACCGCACTTAAATTAATTTCTTTCTTAAAATCAGGGTGCTTGTGAAAAGCTTTCAGTTCTGAAGAAAACAAAAACAATCCATTATGCCAATAGTAAAAAAAAGGTTTTACTCCTGCCCTGTCTCTAAAACAAATAATCTCATTTTTTTTCGGATCATAAATTACAAAAGCAAACATGCCAATAAATTTCTTAACGCAATCAACACCCCATTGACTGTATGCGTGCAAAATTATTTCTGTATCGGAGTTGCTTACAAAAGAATGATTTAATAAGATCAATTCTTTCTTTATCTCTTTAAAATTATAAATTTCGCCATTGAACGTGATCCAAAAATGATTGAAGTTCATTGGCTGGGCGCCCGATTCGGTAAGGTCAATAATAGATAATCTTCTGTGACCTAAACCCAGGCAATAAGCGTTTTCTTGAAAAATTTTATATCCAAAAGCATCGGGTCCTCGGTGTGTTAATGTATCGGTAAGGTTCTTCAAAGTCGCTTCTGAAGAATTATTATTATAATCGATAAAACCTGATATACCGCACATTTTTTATCCTTTTAAGAATTAATAGTTAAGGGGCTATATTCAAAACTAGTTACTACTTTTTTACTATTTATATTTTTTCTGTTAAATGCTCTTTAAATTTTTCTTTGTAATCATCTATGCTTCTTAAAATAACTTCATGCGCTTCTTTTGCGCCATAAATATGAGTTATTTCTACAGCTTTAATTTCTTTACCAGGCATATTCTTATAGGTTAAAAAATAATGCTTTAGCCTGTTTATTAGAGTTTCCGGACACTCACTCACCTCTCTTAAAACGCCGTAAATTTCATCCTGTTTTAAAACAGCAATTATTTTATCATCGGCTTCGCCATTATCTAGCATTCTAAATCCGCCAATTGGAACTGCTTCCAGAATAATATCACCGCTACTAATATTTCTTTCAGTTAACACACAAATATCTAAAGGATCTCCATCTCCTTTTAAAACCTCCTTACCGGATTTAAATGCAGCAAACTCTCTGACCTTCTCGCCACAATAAGTTTGAGGCAAAAAACCATATAATGCAGGCAAATAATTTGAAAATTTTTGCGGACGATCAACTTTTCTGTAACCTGTAACTTTGTCTATCTCATATTTTACAGTGTCGTTTGGCACCATCTCAATATAGGCAGTTACACTGTTTGGACAATTTTCTCCAACCGGAATTCCGTGCCATGGATGCGGCTTAAACTTAAGGTAACTCATATTTAAAATTTAAAATATTTTTTAAATAACCAATAAAATAAAAAAATTGCGCTAATAGAAATCAACAACATTAATATAGTTTGCATTTTTGTTGGGATTAAATTTCGTTCCTCTGCAGCATTATGTGTTTCGGTTCTTAATCTATGCAATCCTAATTTTTGTCTTAAAAATTTTAATTCATCATAATAATCATTTCCATAAGTAACAGTATAAAAATCTTCCTTGTCGTATTTAAAAAATTTTCTACTCCTACTGCACCAGTCCATAATTGCTTTATCAATTTGTTTATACTTGCTGTAAATGATCCACTCTTCGCCTTCTGTAAATTGCTGAGCGCATTCTACACCACACTCAAAAAGCACTTTAAATTGCTTCGAAGTATTTCCTTTATACAATTCTTCTACCTCAAAAACCGCTACTCCAAATTTGGCATCGCAAGGGGCCACTGATAGGATCTTACCTTTAAAAATAATTTCATACTTATCGCACTCTGCTCTACTTAACTCCGTTAAAGGGCACTGGCAAGCTTTAGCAAACTCCACTTTAAATAACAGTAGTAAACTAAAGAAAACTATTTTAAAAAAATTATTTGTCATTTAAAGCGTTGTGCTTTTTAAAAATTCTTGTGATGACCGCATTAATTCATAAACCACTTCATCATTTTGCATAAAGGGTACTGTTTTTCTGTAAGATGAAATTAGACTTTCTATTTTAGCAGAAGACTTTAATGGTTTTTTTAATTCTAAAGCCTGCGCAGCATTTAATAATTCAATTGCCAAAACCTTTTCGGTGTTTTCAATTACTAAAAAACATTTTGTTGCCGCGTTAGCGCCCATACTCACATGATCTTCCTGCCCGTTGCTGGAAACAATACTATCTACACTTGCAGGTGTACATAATTGTTTACTTTGGCTAACAATACTTGCAGCGGTATATTGCGGGATCATAAAGCCGGAATTTAATCCTGCTTTGGGTGATAAGAAAGGAGGTAAACCTCGTTGTCCTGAAATTAATAAATACGTTCTACGTTCTGAAATACTTGCTAGTTCTGCCATTGCAATACATAAAAAATCTAAAGCCAAGGCTAATGGTTGCCCATGAAAATTTCCACCACTCAAAATTTCATCACTTTCGGGAAAAATAGTTGGATTATCAGTAACAGAATTAATTTCGGTTTCAAAAACAGAGTTCACATAATTAACGGTGTCTTTTGTTGCACCATGAACCTGAGGCGCACATCGGAATGAATAAGGATCCTGTACTTGTTTTTTTTGTTGTTTCCCAATTTCACTTCCTTCTAAATAACCTCTAATTGCGCGGGCAGTTTGTAATTGTCCGGCATGTGCCCGTATGGTGTGCAGATTATCTTTAAAAGGATCCATTCTGCAATCAAAAGCATCTAAAGAAACAGAGGTAATAAGATCGGCTGCTTTATTTAATTGCTCTGCTTTTATCAAACAATAACAACCATAAGCACTCATAAATTGCGTGCCGTTTAAAAGTGCTAAACCTTCTTTTGATCTTAATTTAATTGCGGTTAAACCATTTTCTTTTAAAACCTCAGCAGCACTTATTTGTTTGCCTTTGTAATTTACTTTTCCAAAACCTAACAACGGTAAACTTAAATGCGCCAATGGTGCTAAGTCGCCACTTGCACCCAACGAACCCTGCTGATAAATTATCGGATAAATTTGGAAATTTATAAAATCACATAAACGTTCAACAGTTTGTAATTGCACACCGCTTTTACCATAACTTAATGATTGTATTTTTAATAACAACATTAGTTTTACGATCTCTTGCGGAACCTCAAGTCCCATACCGCAAGCATGACTCTTAACTAAATTTTCTTGTAATTGTTCCAGATCGTTATCAGGAATAATTACATTGCATAAAGAACCAAAGCCTGTGTTGATACCATAAATAGGACCATTGTTATTTTTTAATTTTTCGTCAAGAAAATTTCGGCAATCTAAAATAGATTTTTTTGTTGCTTCAGTTAACGCAACTTTTGAATCCTTGTCTGCTAAAAAATTTTTAAGATCGTTTAATGTTAACTTTTTTGTATGGTCGATATTAAATGTCATTACTCTTTATTTTAATTCTTCAATTAGCTGTGTTAAGGTCAATTTTTTTTGTTCTCCGCTTGCCATGTTTTTAAAAGCATAAATTTGAGTTACCACCTCATCGCCGCCAACGGTGCAAACAAATGGGATGTTTTTTTTATTAGCGTAATCAAATTGTTTTCCTAATTTTTTTGTAACGTCAGGATAGATCTCGCATGAAATAGTATTTGCTCTTAATGCTTCTGCTAATTGCAAGCAGTGTTTTTGCGTATCAATATCAAAATGTGTGAATAATAATTTAGTACTGGAAACTTTGCTGATGGTTTCAGGAAATAAATTCAGTTCTTCCATTACATCGTAAATACGATCAATACCAAAAGAGATTCCTACTCCGCTCATATCTTTTAAACCAAAAATTCCGGTAAGATCGTCGTAACGCCCTCCTCCTAATATGCTTGGTGTAAATGTGCCAGCATTTGCTTTCACTTCAAAAATTGTTCCGGTATAATAATTCAATCCGCGTGCAAGCGTAATATCTAATTCTATTTTAGCAAAAGAAGTATTAGAATTATCTAAAAGATATTCTATTTCTTCAATTCCTTTTTTCCCTTCGTCATTACTACCAACTAACTTTCTTAGCACCTCAACTTTTTCTTTATTATTTCCTTTAAAATCTAATAGCGGTTGTAAAGTTTCTATTGCTGTAGGTGAAATTCCTTTTTCGGTAAGTTCTTTATTAACGCCATCTTTTCCAACTTTATCAAGCTTATCAATAGCAACCGTAATATCAATGATCTTTGACGGTACATTAATAACTGCAGCTAAAGCAGAAAGAATTTTACGATTATTAAATTTTAAAATAACAGGAACATTCAATTCTTTAAATGATTTATCCATCAACGAAATAAGATCCAATTCATTAATTAATGAATCAGAACCTATCACATCGGCATCGCATTGGTAAAACTCGCGATAACGTCCTTTTTGCGGACGATCGGCGCGCCACACCGGTTGTATTTGATAACGCTTAAAAGGAAAAGTTAATTGATGCTGATTCATTACCACATAACGCGCAAAAGGCACGGTAAGATCGTAACGCAAAGCTTTTTCAGTTAAGTCCTCAGAGTTGCGTGAAGCTTCAAGAGACAGGTCAAACTCTTTACGAAGTACCTCCTTATTTTTGCTTTCGTGAATGCGAGAATTTAATATTTTAAAAATTAATTGATCCCCTTCTTCGCCATACTTACCGGTAAGCGTGGTAATATTCTCCATTGAGGGAGTTTCTATTGGCTGATAACCGAATAGTTCAAAATTTTTACGGATAATGTTTAAAATATACTGTCGCTTCTGCATTTCTGCAGGGCCAAAATCGCGTGTGCCTTTAGGGATAGAAGGTTTCATTTAAAATTATATTCAAATACTTGGTAAACTTACAAAAAAGATACTTATTAAAGCTTTTTTGAATAGGGAGTAAACCGCAATTAAAAGGCTAGTTATTCCGGATTAAACTAACAAAAGCTCCTTTCTTAGGTTAAAAGAATATTATATTTTTAAAATTCTACACAAAAGGCAAATAATAGCCACGGAAACTTGCGGACAAAAAAAAGTTTCCATAGTTTTGCGCTCGCTTAAAACAATTTTAACACGTTAACGTTACTAAATCAAAATACAAACACATTATGAGATTGCCCTTATTATTTCTTTTAAGTTTTTTAGCTTTTAGCATGTATAGCCAAGATAAGGCGACCATTAGCGGCTATATTAAAGACGCAAAAAACGGCGAGTCTTTAATTGGAGCCACTGTATACAAGCAGGGCTCAAATGTTGGCACTGCAGCAAATGAGTATGGCTTTTATTCGCTTACACTTCCTAAAGGAGAGCATGTTATTGCAGTTTCGCTTATTGGTTACAAAACCTACACTTTTTCAGTAAATCTTGATAAAAATATCAGCAAAAAATTTGAATTAGCTGAAGAAGGCAAACAATTAGATGAAATAGTAGTTACCGGCGAGGCCGAAGATAAAAACATTAAAAGTACCGAGATGGGTACAACTAAGTTAGATATTAAACAAATAAATAAAATTCCGGCATTGCTGGGAGAAGTAGATATTGTGCGTTCAATTCAGCTATTGCCTGGGGTAACCACTGTTGGCGAAGGTGCAAGCGGCTTTAATGTTAGGGGTGGCAATATTGATCAAAATTTAATTTTATTAGATGAAGCTCCCGTTTATAACTCCTCCCATTTGTTTGGTTTCTTTTCGGTGTTTAATCCGGATGCTGTTAAAGACGTTAAATTAATTAAAGGCGGTATTCCTGCGCAATACGGGGGCAGAGTTTCCTCTATATTAGATATTAGAATGAAGGAAGGTAATTCAAAAAAGCTTGCTTTTACAGGAGGTATAGGAAGTATTTTTAGTCGTTTTAGTCTTGAAGCTCCTATTGTAAAAGACAAAGTTAGTTTTATTCTTGCTGGTCGCAGAAGTTATATAGATGCATTAGTAAAACCATTTTTAAAAAGCACAAACCCCTTAAAAAAAGCAGATTTTAATTTTTACGATCTAACAGCAAAAATAAATTGGCGAATAAATGATAAAAACACAGTTTTTGCAAGTGGCTATTTAGGTAGAGATGTTTTTGGCAGTACAGGATTTAAATTTAATTGGGGTAATGCAACTACCACCTTGCGTTGGAACCATATATTTAATAGTAAATTATTTATGAATCTATCTGGATTTTATAGTAATTACGATTATTTGATAGACTTTAAACAAGAAAGCAATAACCAACAATTTAATTGGACCAGTAATATTATTAATTATAGTTTTAAACCTGACTTCACCTATTTTGCCAATAGCAAAAATACTATTCGTTTTGGAGCGCAAGCATTGCTTTACGATTTTACACCCTATGATGCTACCGGAAAATTTGAAAACACAACCGTTATATTTAAATCGGATAAACGCTACGGTGTAGAATACTCTGCCTATGTTGGCAACGAACAAAAAGTAAGACCAAGATTAACTTTTGAATATGGATTAAGAGTGAGCCTTTATAATTATATCGGCAAAGGCACTGCTTACAGCTTTAGAGATACAACAGCTAACGAACAATTACCATTAGACGGTTCTAAAAAATATAGTAATGGTGAGATCATTAAACACTATTTAAATCCCGAGCCAAGATTTTCGATGAACTATACCATTAATAACTTTAGTTCCATTAAAGCATCATATAACAGAATGGCCCAATACATTCAATTAATTAGTAATACGGCAGCAAGCACACCGTTAGACGTTTACACTATCTCCTCCAACAATTTAAAACCACTATTAGCAGATCAGGGAAGTGTGGGATACTTCAGAAATTTTAAAGATAACATGTACGAAACGTCGGTTGAAGTGTATTATAAATATTTACAAAATCAATTAGATTATATTGATAACGCCAACTTATTTATTAATCCTACAGTAGAAAATCAATTAGTGCAAGGATTAGGCAGAGCCTATGGCGCAGAGTTTTATGTAAAGAAAACAAAAGGTAAAATAAATGGTTGGATAAGCTATACACTAAGTAAAACCGAACGTTTAGTAAGAGGCATTAGTAATGATAATTGGTTTTATAGTAGGTATGACAGAACGCACTGCTTAAACACTGTTATAAACTATGAAATTGCAAAAAACTGGAGTATCTCAACAAACTTTGTATTATTAAGCGGCACTCCGGCAACTTTCCCCAACTCAAAAATTAGTATTCAAAATTATAACATACCATATAATACAGATGGAATAAGAAACAACTATCGCATTACACCCTACCATAGGTTGGATCTAGGAGCAACTTATAACTTTAAGAAAAACGAAACGCGTCGTTACAAGCAAAGTCTCGTGTTTAGTGTATATAATGTTTACAATCGGCGTAATGCATTCAGTATCTATTTTAGAACAAAAACAGGTTCAACATTTGAAACAGAAGCAGTACGTTTTTCTGTAATAGGATCTATTGTACCTGCAGTTACTTATAATTTTAATTTTTAATTTTTTGAGCATGAAAAATATTATTAAATTTTTACTTTTTAGCACTTCTCTAATAGCACTTTCATCATGCGAAGATGTGGTGCAAATTAAATTGGATGAAGGATCTAAACTTTATGTGATCGATGCCTTTGTAAATAACTTACGCACCAATCAAACAATACGCGTTTTAAACAACGACACCTATTTTAGCAACAGTGAACCTGCTCCGGTAACTAATGCATCGGTGATCTTAAAAGATCTTACTACAAATACTGATTACACTTTTAATTATACATCCAACGGAAATTATGTTTTTCCTCTTGCAACAACAGATACGATCTCAAAAGTTGGACA
>JBEIEI010000085.1:0-12039 GCA_040382975.1 Flavobacteriales bacterium | reverse complement strand
TTCTTTTCCGGATTATCCAACGATTCGCCCAAAAACCAAGGGTTGTGAAGCTTTATCGCAGCCTTAGTGCAGCCTAAGTATTTTGCTAAAAATCCGATGTCAGTAATTGAAGAATCAATATTATAAACTTTTAGAGGTATTTTAGAAAAATAATTTATTTTTTTCTTTTTTATTCCAAAATGATCAGGATTAGAAAATAGTGTTTTATAGGCTAAAATTCTATAAATAAAACTCCCTGTTTCGCTATTTAACAACAAATCATAATAATTGCTGCTATTTTGTTTTTTTAGTGCGGCCTGAATGCCACCAATTCCTAAATTGTAAGCTGCCGCAGATAAAGTCCAGTTTTTAAATACTCCATAAGCTTCTTTAAAATGCTTGCAAGCTGCAACTGTAGCCTTTTCCACGTCTAGACGTTCATCAACGAATTCATTTATTTCTAACCCGTAATTTTTGGCAGAGGCCGGCATTAATTGCCAAAATCCTGCTGCGCCTGCCGGAGAAACAATATTTGATAAGTGACTTTCTATAACGGCAACATATTTAAAATCGTCCGGAACGCCTTGTTGCTTGAGTATTGGTTCAATATAAGGAAACCACTTTTTTGCCTTTGCAAATAACACCGCAGAATTGGATTTCCAATAATTATTATTAAAAAATTCTTTTTCAAGATCTTCTTTAATGGCAATACTGTTCGAAGGTATTTTTTCGCCGCAAAACTCTAGGTTTGAAGGGATGTTTAAGCCTAATACATTTTGATTATTGTTATTGTAAGAAATTGTATTTTCTGAAGGCAAAATGATATAGACCTTGATGAAAATAAATACAACAACAAACACAACAAAAAAAACAACTGATAAAGCAGTTAAGTTGAGTTTAGAAAAATATTGTAATACTATTTTTTTTGGTATCACCTCTTCTTAATAACGGTATTTAAATATAAAGATACAAATACCAGGAGACTGTATAAAATGGAAATATAAAATAATGCATAACTAAATCGAAACACCAATAAATAGGCTAAAATACTGCCAAATGTGCTTATTAAAAAATATAAAACTGCAATTCTTTTTTCTGTAATTCCTTTAAAAAATAAATGGTGCGTGGTGTGATCTTTTCCTCCTATAAATGGTGATTTTCCGGCTTTTATTCGGTTAAACACCACTGTAAAAGTATCTGTAAGAGGGATCAAAAAAACCAATATTACTACTAATATATTCACTACAGGAAAACCACCCATAGAAATTAAGCTTGGGCTATTCCAGCAATTATCTATAGCCATTACTGCTAAAAAAAGCCCTAAAAATTGGCTGCCTGTATCTCCCATAAACATTTTAGATGGGTGGAAATTATAAACTAAAAACCCAAACAATGCCCCTAAAATGCCTAAATTCAATATTGTTGAATAACTATCTGTATTAAATAATGAAATGTTAAGCGACACAAATAATGCCCCAATTACAATAGAAATTATGGTAGTTATACCATCCATATTATCCAACATATTTATTGAATTCATAATTCCAACTACCCAAAAAATTGTAACTAAATAATTAATAAATTGGTTTTGAAAAATAACTACACTATGCCCGGAAAAAATAATTATGAAGGCACAAAAAACTTGAGTTAAAAACTTTAATAATGGCTGGGTATTAAATGCATCATCGGCTAAACCCATTAAAAACGCCAATGTTGCGGCAATTAAAATGCCTATAATTTGCACATTATATCCAAAATTAGTGTGTGGCAAAAGCAAAGTAAAAATAAATGAAAATAAAAAAACAACGTAAAAAGAAATACCTCCTAACGCAGGCTTAGCGTTATTATTCCATCTTACTTGATGTTCTTCTTTATTTCGTATACCTAAGGTTTGTGCAAAACGCAATATGATATAATTTATTAATAAAGAAAAAATAAAACATAGAAAAAAAAGAGATGTTAAAACTATGGGGTAATTAAAAGTCATTTTAAAACTGGCTAAAAAATCCTTTAAAAGGTTTTCCTTCAAGATCTTTTGCAGAAAGTAATGGCTTATCAAAATTCCAATCTATATTAAGATCTTTATCATTCCAAAGCAAACAATCTTCTGAAGCTTTGTTATAAAAATTGGTGCATTTGTATGAAAAAATGGTATTATTCTCCAAAGTTAAAAAACCGTGAGCGAACCCGGGAGGAACAAACATCATCCATTTATTTTTTTCTGTTAGTTCTAATCCAAACCATTTTCCATAGGTTTTAGAATCCTTTCTAATATCTACTGCAACATCATATACACTGCCGGTAATTACTCTAACCAGTTTACCCTGGGCGTGTGGAGGGTTTTGGAAATGTAAGCCTCTTAAAACGCCTTTTTGTGAAAGCGATTGATTGTCTTGAACAAAGTCAAAGTTAATACCGGCTTGCTTAAATAAATTTTGGTTATAACTTTCATAAAAATAACCTCTCTCGTCTTCAAATACCTTCGGTTTAAGAACAAACAATCCGTTTAATTCTGTCTCAATTACTTCCATTAACTATTTTTTCTTTTTGTTCGTTTTTTTAATTTTTCGTCTTCGCTATAGTAACCGCTACCGTAACCATAGCCGTAACCGTAACCGTAATTATAACTGTATATTTTTTTACTAATATCAACATCGTTTAAAACAACAGATAAATTTTTTATTTTAGTTTCGTTTTTTAATCTGTCTAAAATTTGGGTGAATATTTTTTTCGAGTAACCGGCTCTAAAAACATAAATGGGGTAATTTGCCATTTTAATGGTTTCAAGGCCATCTGTAACCAAGCCAATAGGCGCATTATCTATAACTATAAAATCAAACTGCTTTTTTAATTCATTAATAATTTCGGTTAGTTTGCCACTTAAAATTAATTCCGAGGGATTTGGAGGAGGTGGACCTGCTGTAATGAACTTTAAATTTTCCATCGGACTATTATTAAAACATTCATCCAAGGGAGTTATACCGGTTAAAATTGTACTCATTCCAATAATATTGGATACACCAAAGCCTCTGTGTATTTTTGGTTTGCGCATATCTAGATCTATAATGATCACCTTTTTGCCGGTAAATGCCAAAATACCTGCAATATTAATTGCTACAAATGTTTTTCCTTCTCCACTAATTGTAGATGTAATAGAAACAATTTTTGGTCCCTCAGTATTATCAATAAAAGTAAGATTAGATCGAATGGTCCTAAACGCTTCACTAATTATGGCTTTTGGGTTTTTATCCACTATTAATTGTGACACCGGAATATCACTCTGATATTTTGGCACAAGTCCTAAAAATGCCACATTACCTTGAGAAAACCTGGTAATATCTTTAATTGAGTATATTTTATTATGAAAAATATATCTAATAAAAACTAAAAAAAAGGAAGCTAAAAGGGCAGATAAAATGGAAACGAGAATTGAGGTTTTTTTATTTGGCGAAACTTTAAACCCGGCGCCATAAGCTTTCTCTAAAATGATGTTTTTTGAAACATATCCGGCTTTTGAAATAGAAAATTCTGTTTTCTTTTCAAGAAGCATAGTATAATATTTTTCACTTATGGAATATAGTCTGCTGAGCCTCGAAAACTCCATTTCATCCTCCGGATTTTGACCGATCTTTGATCTAAATTCGCTCGATTTTTCTAAGAGATTTTTGTAATTGGTTTTGTATCTGAGCTTAACCGCATCCAAACTTTCAAGTAATAATTTACGTTGATTCTCAATTTGGTAGTTTATAAGTTTAATATTTTCGGAGTTTGGTGTAACTGCATAGAGTAAATTTTCTTTTTCGAGTAATAATTTCTGGATAGTTTGCATAATATCTTTGATTATGTTTTCATATTCAGTGCCTGATATTAATGAAATAAGTTGATAAGTATCTACGCCTTTATTCTTGCCTATATTAGATTGAATTTCGCTAATGATCTTCTCCTCCATTTCAACCTTTAGCAGTTGCTCTTCAATTGAGGAATAACGGGTAAGTTCTGAATTAATTAAAAGATCTTTTTCATTCAATTTTTTTTCTTGCTTAAATTTCCGCAAATCCCCTTCGCTACTTTTTAAATCATTAAAAACCACTCCAAGTTGAAGCTCGATAAAAGACAAAATATTTCTTGAGCTTTCACTTTTTCGTTCAACATCATAAGTTAAATACTCCTCTGTAATAGCATTTACAATATCAGTTGATTTAATAAAATTTACATCTTTTACCTTAATTAAAATGGTTTTTGCCATTTCATTGATCATCCTTATTTCTATTTTACTTTGTAAAACTGAGGTAACAACCTCCATATCTGAAAGGGTAAAATAAAGCGCCTTATTATCTTTAACGATGGAAGCTACAACTTCTTTACTCAATTCAGGGTTAATAAAAATATTCACATCAAATTCGGGGTTTTTTAACCAAGAATTTATTGTGAATTTTAAATTTTTTCCGCCATATTTTATAACCCCTCCATTTAGGGCAGAATTTAATTCAACGTAAATTTTTTCATCATATTTAAATCCTGCTTTTGGATTAATTTTAATAAAATAAGGAGATTGATGATAAAGCTCATTGTTTTTAAAAGTACCTTCGCTAAAATAGTTAACACTTATATCGAGTTTCTCAACAACTCTTTTTAAAAACACCTTTGATTTAATTTGCTCTATTGCTTCAGCAATAACATTATTTCCGTTTTCAAAACTATTTAACTTTAAAATATCATCAGTTTTTGAATCATTAATTTGAACAACTGCTTTTGATTCATAAATAGGCTGACTATAACGCAAATAAAGAAAAGTTGTTGCGAAAGCTAAAACAAAAAAAAGTGCAATAAAAAATTTGCTTTTATTAAAGAGAAAGGCAAGCACCCCAATATCAAAATCAGTATTAAACCTTTCGGTAATATCTTTTAATTGATTATTAGTTGTTTCTACTTGACTATCTAACATCTTATCTTAAACTGTAGAATTGTAAAAGAATTACCAAAGTTGTTAGCAAAGTAACTATTGGCGCTAACTCTGTGGCTAGGGTTCTAAAAGGTCTGTACCTTGGCTCAACATAAATAATATCATTTGCCTGAACCTTTGAATTTGCCAATGTAACTCCTTCAATTCTTGAAAGATCCATTAAATATACAAATGGTTTTAAAGAAGGGTCCGTATTATTTCTTATTAATTTTATCTTATATGCTTTTCCGTCCTCCGGTATGCCCCCTGCAGTGGCTATAGCCTCAATAACCGTAGTATTGTTATTTGCCATATTAATTACTTTTGCCTGACCTGTGTTACCGGGAAAAACAATTACCCGTTTATTAATTACTTTAAGTGTTACATAGGGCTTAACATAAAATTCAGAATACCTTTCTTCCATCAATTTTTCAGCTTCTTTAATCGTCAAACCACCCACGTTAAGTCGCCCTAATAAAGGCATTTTAACTTCGCCACTACTTTCAACAATAACATCCAAATCATTTCTAAAAAGCCCTGTGCCAGTACTGGCCAAATCAATTAATTTAAATCCATCATTTGTAAAAACCTTATATTGAACTGCATCATTAGCTGCAATTCTATAGTCTAGTCTGCTTAAGGAGTCAACGAGCTTATCGTAATTATAATCTTTTGGTGTACTTAACATTAAGTTAGATTTAAAGATCTTGCAAGATGAAAAAATCAGAATAAATGAAAAAAGTAGGATTAGGTTTCTCATAGTTATAATACAAATATATTAATTTTAAGGGTACAATTAACAGAAAAGCCTAAATTGGATACTCAATTCTTGCATGATATATGTTCATCAGTCTTTTCTTGAAAATTTTTCTAATTGTGGTTATGTCTTTAAAAGTTATGTCTGAATTAATAAATTGATTTTGATTTATTTTATAGTCTATAATATAATCTACTAATTCGTTTATAGACAAAGCATCATGACTCTTTAAACTCCTCGAAGCTGCCTCTACTCCGTCGGCCATCATTAAAACGGCCGTTTCTTTACTAAAAGGAATTGGCCCTGGGTACTTAAATTCACTTTCATTTACCTGGTTATTTCCTGAATTTTGCTTAAATAAATTTAAAAAATACCCAACAGAAGTAGTTCCGTGATGGGTTCTTATAAAATCTATAATCTGTTCGGGCAATTTATGCTCTTTTGCCAGTTCAACGCCTGCTATTACATGGTTAATAATGATCTTTGCGCTTTCTAAAGGCTCCATTTCTTGATGCGGACTATAACCTTTAGACTGATTTTCGGTAAAAAAATTAGGATTTTTTATTTTGCCAATATCATGATACATGGCACCCGCCCTTACTAAAAGGGTATTTCCTCCAATGTAATAAATGGCCTCTTCTGCTAAATTTGCAACCTGCAAACTATGCTGAAATGTACCCGGAACATCTTGAGAAAGCTGGCGCAATAATGGCTGATTAAGATCGCACAACTCTAATAATTTAAAATCAGAAATAAATCCAAATATTTTTTCGGTAAGCAAAATAATAGGATAAGCTAATAAAACCAATACCGAACTTAAAGCAAACGGAACATACCCGCTTATTTTTTTAACTAATTGCGGTGTACCAAAACCCACTTGATAACTCACAAAAATTAAAACATAAAATACAAAAACCAATGCTGCTGCATTAACTATTTGCTGTCGTTTACGCATTTCGGCAATTACGAATAATGTGCCTATACCCGACAAAAGTTGTAATAAAATAAATTCAAATTTATCTGCCATAAACAAACAGCAAATTAATACTACTATTAAATGGGTAAAAAGAGCTGTTCTACTATCAAAAAAAACTCTAACTAAAATCGGGACCAATGCAAAGGGCAAAGCCAATACTAAAAGCCCATATTTAGAAAAAATAAATGTTGATGTTACTGAAACAATAATAATGAGATATAAAAAAACAATTTGTTTGTTTTGTCCAAAAATTGGTCGTCTAAAAAACACCAAATATCCAATTAAAACAACAAGAATTAAAAAAACTAGCAACCAGGTGAAAATTAATTTTATTGGCGAACTATTACTATTACCGTTTTGCAAATAAAAATATCTATTAATTAAAAAGCGTTTATTATTTGTTAAAGGTTCGCCGTATTTAACAATGATTTGCCCGGTTAAAACAGCTGTTTTGTAAATAGAAACCTGCTCTAGTTTAGAATTTAAATAAAAGTTGGTTTTATCTTTATTAAAATAAAAATTTATAGTTAAATAATCTAGATAGTTTACACTTTTTAACGCAACTGCATTATTTTTCTTTATCTCATTTTCAATAAAATATGCCGCTGTTTTAATTGTAAAATAATCAAAATAAATACCTGCTTCGGCAAAATTACCATCTGCTAAAAATATTGGTTTTCTATAAAGAGCAGTATCTATACTTTCAATTACGCCCCTTTTATAAATGCTATCATAAATGGGTTTTAAAATAGAATACAATTTTAAATCGTTTTGTTTTAAAAGCTCAAGATTTTTTAACTTACTATCTTTTTCATCTTCCCTTTTTTCAAAAAAAAGTGGAGATTCGTTTTCTATTATTTTTTTCTCATAATCAATTTCTTCCTGAGATTTTTTTAAGAAAAAATCCTGATCGGCTATCAGGTCAGGACTAGACCATATTGCATCAAAAGAACCAACACTATGACCTTTTACTTGTTTATTTGGAAGCAATGCAGTAATAAAAACAGAGCAACTAACAACAATCAATAATTTAAAGATCAAATTGTGTTTGGATTGTATATATCCTAAAATATTCATCAATACAAAGAAAGTGTTTAAGCCTTTAAAATATTAGTAAAGCAATGTGTGTTTTTAACATTAGGCTTTTAATAGCAAAGTTTGCTTTAAGCCATTACTTATAGATCCCAAAAACAACCGGAACTTTGTTAATGTTGGGTTTAGCCGATTTTGCCCATTCAAACACAGTTTTAGATTGCAAGAATTGATCGGCACCGGTAATATCTTTTCCAATAAAAATCCTTGTTTCGGGAGACAAACTTGAAAGTAGTGCTTCAAACAATTGTTCGTTCCTATAAGGGGTTTCTATAAAGAATTGTGCTTGTTGCTGCTTAACTGCCAATAACTCTAACTCTTTGATGCGTTTTAACCTTAAAGGCTTATCAATTGGCAAATATCCAACAAATGCAAAGTTTTGACCATTAAAGCCACTTGCCATTATACTTAAAACAATAGAGCTTGGGCCTACTAACGGAATAACTTCAATATTTTTTTGATGCGCCAGCTTTACTACCTCTGCTCCGGGGTCTGCAATGCCGGGACATCCCGCATCGCTCATTAAACCAACATTCTTGCCTTCCATTAATGGCTGTATTAATTCAAGCATATTATTGGTTTTGGTATGTTCGTTTAGAAGTACAATTTCTGCAGCCTCAATTTTTGGATAACTAAACCATTTTAAAAATTTGCGGGCTGTTTTAGCATCCTCGGCAATAAAATCAGTTAAGCCTCTTATAATGGTTAAATTATATTCAGGAATAAAATGATTAACGCCATCATCGCTAATGGGTACAGGTAATAAATATAATTTTCCGTATTGACTCACGTTGTAATATTAAATAAAATTTTTTATTGTTACCTTGTGCCGTTCAAAATTTAATAACATGCTAGGCCTAAAACTAGAAACCGACCCACGTTGGGTAAATATAGTTGAAAAAAACATTGAGGAGATCCTTACCGATCATGCTTATTGCGAACAAAAAGCCGCAACTAACGCCATTTCTATTCTTATCAGTTATTCCTACTATCCCGAATTGGTAGATGAGATGCTAAATTTGGCAAAAGAAGAGCTTACCCATTTTGAAATGGTGCACCAAAAAATTAAAGAACGTGGCTATAAACTTGGCTTTGAACGTAAAGATGAATATGTGCTTGAACTTTATAAATTCATGCGTAAAGGTCATGTTAAAGAAATTGCTTTAATTGACCGTCTTTTATTTTCTGCCATGGTAGAAGCCAGAAGTTGTGAGCGTTTTAAACTTTTATCAGAAAATATTAATGATCCCGATCTTCGTAAATTTTATCATGAACTAATGATAAGCGAAGCCGGACACTATACCATGTTTTTAGCCTTTGCCAGAAAATACGGCAATGCTACCGAAGATGTAAACGCACGCTGGCAGCAATGGTTAAACCGTGAAGCGGAGATCTTAAAAAGTTATGGTAAACAAGAAACAATTCACGGCTAATTGATAGATCTAAAGAACATACTCATTATTCAAACCGCATTTATTGGTGATGCAATCCTTGCATCCAGCTTAGTTGAAAAACTACATGCTTATTATCCAAACGCTGCAATTAATATTTTAGTTAGACAAGGAAATGAAAGTATTTATGCTAATCATCCTTTTTTAAATGAAGTTTTAGTTTGGAATAAAAAAGAAAATAAAATTAAGAACCTGTTTGCTCTTTTATTTAAAATACGAAAAACAAGATACGATTGCGTGGTTAACTGCCACCGTTACGCCAGCTCCGGCTTTTTAACCGGCTTTTCGCGAGCTAAACATACAGCGGGCTACAAAGAAAATCCTTTTTCATTTTTATTTAATTACAACATTAAACATGTAATTGGAAATGGTTCGCGTGAAACAGAACGATACAATCAATTAATTGAAGATTTTACAGACATTAAAGTATTTAAACCAAAATTATATCCTTCTAATTCAGACATCGAAAAAGTAAAACCATATCAAACTGCCCCATATATTTGCATGGCACCTGCTTCGGTTTGGTTTACAAAACAATTACCAAAAGAAAAATGGGTTGAACTTTGTGATAAAACAAATTCAAATACAACCGTATATTTATTAGGTGCTCCGGGGGATACAGAACTTTGCGAACAAATAAAAAATCAATCAAAACATAAACAAATAACCGTTTTGGCCGGTAAATTAAGCTTGCTGCAATCATGCGCATTAATGAAAGAGGCTAAAATGAATTATGTGAACGATAGCGCTCCTTTACATTTGGCATCATCTGTAAATGCACCTGTTACTGCATTTTTTGCTTCAACGGTTCCTGCATTTGGTTTTGGACCTTTATCAGATAATTCAACAACACTTGGTGTTGAAGGTTTAGATTGCCGCCCTTGCGGTTTGCACGGCTACAAAGCTTGCCCGAAAGGCCATTTTAAATGTGGTCATTTAATAGATCTATCGTCTGTTAATAATGAGTAAGAACGCCATTACTAATTCGCTTTCTTATTCCGGCTATTGTAATACCTGCAATAAAATTCATTCACTGCCTTCAGAAAAAGCGATAATCCATTGTATTAATTTAATGCAACAACTCAAAGCAAATTGCCGCTTAGATCTCGAATCACCAATAGAAAAAGCCGACGAACGCTTATCTACCAAACATTTATACACAGCATTAGGTGGAGAAATGTTAGGCGTTTTAGTTTGTGAGGATGCTTTGGGTAATGAAGTTATTCTACGTGCTTTCTCCACCACTCATAATGGCGTGTGGAATGTGATTGGTTGGGTTCCACATCTGGCTGATGAAAAGGAATATATGAGAATTGTAAATGCAGGAAATATTGAAATTCATCCATTAACAGAGCTTATTCAAACATTAAAAAAAGATTCTGTAGCGTGGAAAGAAAAAAATTTAGAAAGAAAACTTATTTCGCAAAAAGTATTATCTCAATTAAATGCGCTTTACGAAATAACTAATTTTAAAAATCAAAAACGAACACTTTCTAAAGCCTTTAATATTAAAAAGGGTATTCCAAATGGCACCGGCGATTGCTGCGCTCCAAAGCTTTTAAATTATGCCGCAAAAAATAATTTAAAACCAATAAGTATTGCCGAATTTTATTGGGGTAAATCTCCTCTATCGGGATCAAAAGTTGAAGGAGAATTTTATTCTTCTTGCTCCGATAAATGCCAACCTCTTTTAGGTTTTATGCTTTGCGGATGCTTTGAAAATTAAAATTGATCATATAAAAATCCCCCTTTTTGAGTGATAGTCAATGACATTCTGTTTAATAATTTTAAATTATAAATACTAAATTAGACTCTTACTAGTTATCGTTCTTCATGTTTAAAAAAATAATAACATATATTATCCTGGTATCTTGTTTTGATCTTGTATGTCAAAAATACAATTTCGTAAACTGGACAGTGGAAGATGGTTTAATTCAATCGCAAGCTGCATACATCTGTCAGGATAATTACCGACAATTATGGATCGCCACCGAAGGAGGTATTAGTAAGTTTGACGGAAGAAAATTTACAGGTTACACTGTACAGGAAGGACTTACCGCTAATAAAGTCAATATATTACTTTGCGACAAAAAAGGTAATATATGGGCAGGAACAAATTACGGCATTTCAATTTTTAATGGTCGATCATTTACAACTATTAAACTTACTAACTCTGCTTTTAATAACATTACAAGCATTGTACAAATGCCCGACGAAAGTGTTTATGTTATTAATAATTTAAAGGCTCATAAGATAATTGATCTGAAGCCACAAAGGATCAACGTTTCAAGCGATACGACCGAATCTATCAGTTGTCTTTATAAAACCACTGATGGGCATTTGTTAGCTTTCATAATTGGCAAGGGCTTATTTAAATTAAATAACGGCACGTGGCAATTAACAACGGCCGTGGATGAAAATTTAAAGACAAAATTCATCCGTCGCTTGTTTATTACATCTAATAAAGACACTCTACTCGCAACAAATACAGGCTTATATCATTTAAGAAATAACAAAATCGAACTTATAGATCTTGGAAAAACATTCATCAATGATTTTAATGTGCTTTGCATTACCGAGGACGCCAAAAAAAATATTTGGATGGGATCCGATAACGGTGCCTATAAAATTGATGGAAAAGAAGTATTTCATTTTAATACAAATAGCGGGTTAACCGACAACTCTGTGTACCACATATACAAGGATGCTGAAAACAATTTGTGGTTTGCAACCGATGCTGACGGTATATATAAATTCAGAGAAAATACCTTTACTTATTATGATAAGTCTTCAGGCTTATCGAATACCATTGTTATGGGTGTTGCACAAACTACCGATGGTA
>JBEIEI010000084.1:0-12108 GCA_040382975.1 Flavobacteriales bacterium | reverse complement strand
TTTAAAACCGAACTATTAAAATTAGTATAAGTATAACCCCAATTTTTTTGCTCGGCTAACTCTGTATAGTCACCAAGTTTTTGGGATATAATTACTTTTAAGCCGCAGGCCAGATATTCGGCAAACTTAACAGGCGAAGCAACTTGGTTTGTAACAGAATCTTCTCTTATTAATAAACCATAATCGCCAACAATTAAAAATTCTGAAACTTGGTTTGAATTTAAATGCTTACTTATTACCTGAGAAGGAAATAATTTTTGAAGCTTATCTATATTAGAATTTTGTGGAGAAAAAAAAACTATTTTATTCTCGCTACCTTTTTTTAGTATAGGTTCAATAAAAGAAAACAAAATGTCAAATGATTGCCAGCCGGCAACAGAGCCGGAATAAACATAAACAGTATCGGTTTCATTTAAATTAAGTTGTTTGCGTTTTTCGCTGATAGCAGTGTTAGAGATCTTTACATTTTCGAAATCGGAATTTAGAGTGCAAGGAATGACAACGTGATCTTTTTTCGAATAGGCATATTTATCTTTCCAAAAAGCAACAAGTGCATTTGAAACGGCGATCCTAAAATCAGACCTTAAAATAACTTCTTTTTCAAAAGCAGAAATTGATTTTAATAATTGTTCATCATTTACCACCTTATACTCAAGCCACTCTGCGGCTATTGCACCTCTTCCATCGTAAACAAATCTATTGCACTTTTTAGTCTCGCGCATTAATAAAGCTAATTTTGAAGCCATCACACTTCTTGCAATGATCACTTGTGGCTGATATAGTTTACAATACCAACTCAATAACAATTTATTCTTGCTCCAATTTTTCATTTTCGGAATCATTGGAAGAACAATTGCACCCGGCAACTCGTTTTTAATTTTTTGTTTAGCCGAAAAAAAACCTCTTAACGAAATAAATGCTACTAATTTTATTTTGGTATTGCAGTTAGCCTCAATAAATTTTACCACATCAATTACCTGAGATGAAAAAATTCCTGATGGCGCTTCGTTGTAGGTTAAATAAAAGATCACTTACTTTTTGCAATAACTTTTAAAATACGTTGGGTAGCTTTTCCGTCCCATAACTCAGGGATTTTTCCTTTTTTATAAGTACCGTTCTCAATTGTTTTAATATAACTTTTTACTATTTCGATATCAAACGACAAAAGTGTATTTGATCCCTCTGTAACCGTTACCGGTCTTTCGGTGTTGGGGCGCAGTGTTAAGCACGGCTTTTGCCGGAAGGTAGATTCTTCTTGTATCCCGCCGCTATCCGTTAAAATAAATGAGCAGTTTTTTACCAATTTTTGAAACGAAAAATAATCTAATGGCTCAGTACAAATTAAATTTTTATTGTTTGTTATCTTATCATATAAACCAAACTCTTTTGCATTTTTTATGGTGCGAGGATGAATGGCGAAAACTACTTTATAATTTACAGATACATGATCGATCAATTCAATTAATTTTTCAAACTCCATTTTATTATCAACCGTTGCAGGACGATGCATGGTCATTAATACAAACTTATCTTCATTTATTCCAAGCTTCTTAACTATTGGCGAAGCTTCAATTTCATTTTCATAAGCAACCATGGTATCTATCATGGTATTCCCAACAAAATGAATTTGTGATTCGTCACGCTTCTCCTCTTTTAGATGTTTAATTCCGCTGGGCTCTGTTAGAAAGAAAAGATCTGTAAGGTCGTCTGTTACAATTCTGTTATGTTCCTCAGGCATGGTTTTATCAAAGCTTCTTAAACCTGCTTCAATATGACCTAATTTAATTCCACTTTTATTTGCAAACAATGCGCCGGCCAAGGTAGAATTAACATCGCCCGGAACCAACAACAGATCGGGCTTACCAATTTCGTTCAGCAGATCTTCCAATTTTATCATGATCTCTGCAATTTGCTTATTGGCTGAAGCAGGACTAATATTTAAATAATGATCGGGCAATAAATTAAATTGTCTAAAAAAAACATCTGCCATTTTTTCGTCGTAATGCTGGCCTGTGTGAATAATGGTGATCTTAATATCAGGATCTAATTCATTAGCACACTTTTTAAATTGTGTTACTTTTATGAAATTAGGGCGAGTACCGATGAGAATATAAATTTTCATTTTATTTTTTTATAATGCAATTGCTTTATTTTTTTCTTGATTAATAATAAAATCGCTTATATAAATTGTTTCAACTTTTCCCTTATCAATTTCAATGTTCAATGGGTTTTAAGGAGGACAATTATAATTTTGTATTAGTATGTGAATTTTTAAGTCTACGTTTTTTTGTAAATAGAGAACAAACTTGGACTATCTTCTGGCTCCCACTGTATCAAATAGACTAAAACGCTGAACAACAATAACTAGATTGATCATTAGTTAATACATCTTCCTGTAATCAGTTTCAACTTTATATTTATTTGTTAAGCGGTGTAAATATTTTGAAAAATTCATAAGACACGGTTCACTTAACATTTTTGGATGAGAAATAAAATGGATGAAGTTGTTAGACTTTAAATAATTTTCATACTCTTTTACTTTAATTTGATTTAAATAATCGATTGAAACCATTTCTTTTAAATTTTTCTTTAACGAAAAATTAAAGCTTGCATCAGGAATAACACTTTCTTCCGTTTTTTCTGCAGAAACATCATCACCTGTCGATCTAATACCGGAAAAAATAAAAAATCTATTGAATATTCGAGAAATAGTTTTTATAGAATTTGAGTTATTTACATATGTGATTGAATATTTTTTGAATTTACCGTTAGTAACACTCTTCTCTATTTCAGAATCAAAATAATATATTGGCCTGTTTGGAACATTTTCAAAATTATAATACAACTTTTCCACTTCCATAGAAAAGCCTTTAAAAATTGAAAAATCATTTTTGATCCCAAACTTTTCAAATAATTCCTTAAAATCAGAAAAAGGCTGCATGTAACAGCCACCAGCCCTGAAAGAATCTATCTCATAGTTAACATTACATTTATTTTGCATCTTTTTAATAAAAGCAAAAGAATGCTCAAGCAGTTCAACTTTAATATTATTTGAAACCAAACTAAAACTGTAGTTTGAAAGTTCATTAAAATTCCATTGTTTTATTTCCTGGTTGTAGTTAGCATATGACCAATTTGGGTGGATGTGAGGGAAAATAAAATGTCCTGATTCAATTATTGTTGATAATTGATCAACGATCATATCATAATCACTTCTTAAATCATCATTGGTCAAATTTTCTTCGAGTCGTTTAATGTAATTAGTATCAACAAAAAAGATCGCATTTTTTAAGTTATATTGTTTTAAAATTTCAAGGATCTTATTGGTAGGAATTATTATAGAATTTAATACGGTTCCTGACCTCCTGCCAAGAAATAATTCATAATTGAAGGTCAATAATAAATTTTTATTTTTAAAACATGGAACCTTACAATAATTATCATTATCAATTATTTCAATTAAATTCTTAGTTAAACTTTTTACAGAATAAGAAGAAACATCGAAAGAAGATCTCGGCTGCTCATTTGAAGCCGCTTGTAAATTGCCTAAACAAGATAATAGGTCTGTATAAGGATCTTTAGGCGATATCCAATAACCCAATTGATTAGAAGTAATGAATTCAGAAGTTTGACCCTTACTACTAACAACAATAATTTTTTTGTTCTGACTTATATATTCACAAAACTTTGTACTTAAAGCAAAATTATAAACGTCGTTCAAGAAAAGCATACAAGCTTTAGCGTTTTTTATTTTTGAATATATTTTATTTAAAGGAAGTTTTTCGTTGTAGCTAATAATTCCATTTAAATTATATTTATTAACCAAAACTTTGTATGACTCCGGAAAAGTTCCGTAAAATTCAAATCTTAGCTTATTAAACAAGTTTAAATGATCTTCTCTTAATTTAACCAAGGCCTCAAAAAATGGAATTAAGATGTAATCAAGATTTATATAAAGCGTACCTGCAAATACAAGTTTAATAAGATCTGAAGTGTCATTATCTTTTTCAATTACAACTTGATCAAAATCATCTTCATCAAAACCATTTGGCAAAGTATAAACCTGTTTATTGATAGCGAGGCTGTCAAAATATCTACTCATTTGCTCACCAACAGTAAGCACAACATCCGCTTGCAAAATAGTTCTTCTTTCAAAAAATTGTTCATGTAAAATCCGTTTCTTGCTTAATGTTGAAAATGAAGTTATTTCAGAATCAGCTGTCCACAAGTCTCTGAAATCAACAATAAATTTCACATTAGGATACTTATTTTTTAAAAGCGTTACGTAATATGAAAGAAAAAAAGGACCGGCAGTTACAATTACAGTGTTAATGTTTTTTGTTTCAATACACTCCGATACTTTTTTTGCGATCTGTTTTTTCCAAAAAAAACTTCTATCATAAAAATTTCCCCTGTTTAATAGTTTCAAAATAAAAAGCCAAAATCTGTATTTGATTTTATTTAATATACCAGGTTTATTGAGGGTTATCACTTTCGGAAATTTATACGGTAAATAGTCAACAGGAATTCCCTTAATATCATGATTCCAATTAGAAGAACTATCGGTAATTTTTTCGGATGCAATTACATGAACGTTATAACCACTTTTGTGTAAATATTTAGCAAACTTTGCCCAACGCCTACCAGCAATGCCCGGATTAGGAGGGAAGCCATGACAAACAATTAAGATATTAGATCTGTCTTTTACCAAAACTTTAAAAATTTGAATCGTTTTACTAGTTTAAAATAGCGCTGCCAATAGGCATCAATGTTTTTGTAATCATAATGACTTTTTGCAGGGGCTGCAATATATTTGTTAAATTCATCCTCAGACATTCCCAGTTTTTTTATTACAAACTGCTTATCGCTTTCAAGCTGCTCGAGATTATAAGCAGGCAGTGCATATTCAGCAAGAGCTTCCTCTCTGGTCATTTGACCGGATTGCACTAACACCGATAAATGAAATTGTCGTTTATCAATTTTAAACTTTTTATTTAAAATAAAACCTTGATAAAAACGTGTAAAAACATTTTCGTAATGTTTCCCTCCGTAATCTCTCCACTGCATTTTTGTAGTTATTAATTCTTTCACTTCGTTTTTGTTGTAACCAACAAAATTTAATAAAGAAACATAATGTAATTTTCTATCGATCAACCTTTGTCTTGCAAATGAAAAGTGCGGAAAACTTTTCATTTTAAGCTTGCCAAATTTTTTATGAATATCCTTAATGTTAACAATATCCATTTTTTCATGGCGCCAACTTTTGGGCAGATATGTACCTTCTGTTACAACATTATGTCCTGTTAAAACATAATCTACATTAAACTTAAGTGCTGCTTTATAGATGGAAATAATTAAGGCATAATCATAGGGTAGTTCAACATCTACAACATTTGCCTTAAAAAATGAAAGTTGTATATCTTTAAATTCTTCCCAATCTAATACCTCAGTATATAGATCGAAACCAGTAGCCTTACAAATATTTTGAATGTTTTGAACGGCCAATTCAGAATTCCAACCATTATCACAATGCACAAGCAAGGCCCTTAAGCCGGCTTGCTTTGCAACGTAAGCAAGATAAGTACTATCAACTCCACCACTTACACCAATCATACAATCGTATTTCCTCTTTTTACCTTCTCCAACTATCTTCTCAGTCAATTTCAAAAATTCAACTTCAGCTGTTTCCTTTGAAGGTAATTTTGCAAACGCGCGATCGAAATTATGACAATGATTACAAATGCCATTATGGTCCAAAATTAGATCCGGATCATTAATGTTATCCATTATACATCTACTGCAGGACTTTTTCATAAAATAGTATTATTTGAATTTAATTTATTCAACAACTGGTTATTATACCAATTAACACCTTTTTGGTTTAAATGATTTTCATCAGAAAATAATGAATCATTATTTGGATGATCTATTGTGTAATCGTAAAATTGGATTTGAGGGTATTTGGTAAGAACTCTATTTACTTGAGGTAAATAGGAAGTTGTGTAAAATTTCAGGTAATTACTATTCCATTTTAATGGGTGACTTGCAATACTAGTATTAATTTTATTTTGCACCACATAGTTTAAAATAGAATCAAGATATAGGAAATTGCTACCGGGGTTAAACGATTCATATACTAAATTAGTATCACTTATAAAATCATGATCTTTTTGAACATAACCGTTATAGATGTATTTTTCATTATATGGAAAAGACCTTGGATTTACATCGAACAATCTTGCAGAAATATTATTTATACTATTAATAGTAATATTGTTTTTTAAAATACGGAAAGCCGTTTGATTACTATTAGAATTCTGAATTAACATCAAGGTAGACTCCTCTGTTATATCTTGCAATACCCCGGGATAAATATCCAATATTAACCGTTTGATCTTTTCTTTATTTGCTTTTAAAAGAACGTAAGAGTCTTTCATATTTTGACCCGAAGTGCCCATATTAAATAATTTTAATCCGAACTTCCCAAATATTCTTGGGTCATAACCTCTGTAGGCATGAGATGAGCCGATTACAAATATTGAGCTGTCATTAGGTGTAAAATTATTTAGGTCAGTAAACATTAATTTCGTTTGTCCGCCCTCAGAAATAACGTTAGGGTTTAAGTAAGTCCAAATTCGAAAACTATTTATTTTTACAGATGATAATGTAACGAGCAACAAAATAATAATGCTTATTTGAATAATAACATATAATGTAAAATTTTTAAGCATTAAAACTGAAAATAAATAAATTGCACTTTGCCCCAAAAACCAATGGTGATAACTAAACCAACCAAAACTGAAAAAAGCGCCATAGCTTTTACCTGAAATAAATTACTCTCTTTCCTGATAAATTGATGAACAGTTCTGTCTAACCCTAAAAAAAATAAACTGATTAAAATGAAAACAAAAAAAGTAGATCTATTTATTCCAAGGCTAGAGAGGTCGCATGAATAATTATATCTCAAAAGCATATTCTTAATATAGCTAAAAGCAGCAGAAACAGTACTTGCTCTAAAAAAAATCCAAGTAAACAAAACAATATTAAATACAACTATTTGATTGATTTTTTTATTTAAAAAACTATTTTTCACAAATTCAAAACCCAAAAGGGTTTTAGGTAAAAAATACCTCACGCTATTAAAAAAGGCGTGAAGAGCTCCCCAAATTAAAAAAGTCCAATTTGCCCCATGCCAAATTCCACTAATTAAAAAAACATATACTTGATTTAAAATAGTTTTCTTTTCACTCACCCTGCTTCCACCTAATGGTAAATAAACATAATCTCTAAACCAGGTACTTAAGGAAATATGCCACCTACTCCAAAATTCTTTTATCGACTGAGAAATGTAAGGCAAATTAAAGTTTTCCATTAAGTTAAAACCCATACATCTAGCAGAACCAATGGCTATATCAGAATAGCCTGAAAAATCGCAATAGATCTGTATGCTAAAAAGTAAGGCGCCAAAATAAAGGTAAAAGCTATTTAAATGAGCATAATTTTCAAAAATATTATTTGTAATAACATTGATATTATCTGCAACAACCACTTTTTTAAACAGACCCCATATCATTAGCCTTAAACCCATGGTGAATTTGTTAAGATCAAAATTATGCTTTTCATAAAATTGATGTAACACATTTTGTGGTCTTTCAATTGGTCCTGCCACTAATTGAGGATAGAACATCACAAATAAACTATAAATTCCAAAATGTCTTTCCGCTTTTTGATTGCCTCTATAAACTTCAATAACATAGCTCAAACTTTGAAATGTATGAAACGAAAGACCTACCGGCAAAGCAAATGAAAGTAAACTGATTCCCCAATCGCTGTTAATGTAACCTGTTAAGTGGTTAATATTTGAAACTGCAAAGTTATAATACTTAAAAATAAACAGTAATAAAACTGTAGACAGTATACTTGCAACTAAAAAATATTTTTTGTGTTTTTTATTTGTTGAATTCTCAATTAAAATGCCGGCCGAATAATCAATAATAATTGCAAGAACTAATATGAATAGATAATAAGGTATAAAATAGGAATAAAAATAAACACTGGCCCCTAATAGCCAAACCCATCTGTAACTATGTGGCAATAAAAAGTACACCAAAGTTACAATTGGAAAGAAAATAAAAATAAAATCGAAGGTGTTAAAGAGCAAAGTTGAGTAAACTTATTTTTTATAAAGCCAATCGTGATCTGTACAAGGATGTAGACAGTCCATGACTTCTGTTTGTGTAATAAATCTCGAAATTAAGATCGGCACCGGTAATTGGCTTACCTTTATAATCGTCGCCTAAAAATCGTGTATCTATTTTTTTGTTTTTTAAAATTTCTAAAAGTTCTTCTTCAGAATTATAGGTAAGTACTTCATCGACATATTTACATGAATCCATTATCAGCACTCTCTCTTCGATCGAAAAGATCGGCTTCTTTTTGTTTGGATTTATTTTTTCAGAAATATTTTCGGCTCTGTTTAGCGCAACGATCAAATAATCACAGTGCTCCTTACACTCCTGCAACATTAGTACATGGCCGGCATGGAAGAGATCGAAAACACCACAAGTAAATCCTATTTTCATTTAATACTGCTTTTTATAAAATCCTTTATATCATGTTCGGGAAACCAACCTAATATTTCTTTGGCCTTTGTTACATCGGCAAATGTAATATCAGATTCACCTTCACGCTTTGGAATAAATTCATATTTTTCGGAAATACATTTAGCTAACTCTAAAACGCTTAAGGTTGCCCCATTTCCGATATTAAAAGCTGTATTTAAAATTTTAGGATTTATCGCAGCCAAATAATTTGCCTTGGCTAGATCAGACACGTGTATAAAATCTCTTTGTTGCGAACCATCGCCGGTTACTAATGGCGTTTTACTCATTGCTTGCCGGTACAAAAATATTCCTACAACACTGCTATAAGCGTTAAACTTATTATCAGGGTTAAAGCTTCTGGGACCATATGGATTAAAATAACGAAGGTTGACATAATTTAGAGGGTAACGTGTACTTAATAATTCCAAATATTTTTCTACTTCATACTTTTGAAACGCATAAGGACTTAAACAATCGATATCTTCAGTTTCGGGAGTTGGAATAATTTTTGGAGTACCATAAATGGCACTTGAACTGCTGAATACAAATTTAGGGAATTGATTTTCTTTTATCATTAATTCAACTAAATGCATTGAATTAGTTAAATTCTCTGAAATATGCTCTGTTACAAATTCGAAACTTGGTTGAATACGTGGAAGTGCCGCTAAATGAAAAACACAATCGTATTGTTTTAATGATACCAGGTTTTTTGTACTATCATTTATAAAAACAAATCGTGGGTCACTTAAATGATGTTCGATGTTTTTTATATTGCCGGTACTAAAATTATCTATTCCGAAAATTTTCCAATCCGTTTTTTCTAGTAAATAATCTAAAAGGTTAGAACCAATAAATCCGGCAACCCCTGTGATGAGAACATTATTTATTTTCATGCAGCTCGTCTAATATTATATGAAGGATGGTGTGATGATAACATTCAACAATACCAAAACTTTTAGAATCTAACCAAAAATTAATTTTTCCTTTGCCATTTAGTTTATTGTTTTTTTCAAAACCAGATAAAGTAATTACGTCGCCATTTATTGAATTTACATAATCAACAGAATTATTAATGTTAGCTGAGTTTCCTGAACTACTGATAGCAATTAAAAGATCGCCTTGCTGAAAATGTATCTTCAACCACTCTGCCATCGCATTTTCATAACCATAATCATTGGCAAAGCACGTGATCAAAGCGGCGTCGCTAAAAGCAAAAGTTGGAAATCTTGCTATTTTGGCAAAATCCTCCATCATGTGCGAGCAGATAGCATTAGAGCCACCGTTACCAAGAAAGAAAATTCGCTTTACATTTTTTAGTAATTCAACAGATTCAAAGATCTGACCATTGATTGTTTCTGAATTTAAAAATTCGTGAAACTTTGTTTTATATGAATTTAGCGGCATGATCTAATAATAATTGTTTAGTTACTGATTTTTCGTTGCAAAGCCAAGTTGTAGACAAACTAGCAGCAAGTGAAGGTACTAATAATTTATCTTTAATTTTATCATCTAGGGATGCGCATAAAGACGCAAAGGCAAAAAAGGTGTCGCCTGCTCCGATGGTATCTACAATCTCCGTTTTAAATGATTTTCTGATATTAAATTCTTTCCCGTTTGTATAGTTTGACCCTTGTTTACCTGTTGTAACAAATAAATGTTCGGTATTTAATTCATAATTAAATATGTCAATAATGTCCTGTTGATTTGGATTCGAAATTCTTTCATTTACTTGCAAGCTAGCTTCGCGCAGATCAATACACGCGCTTTTCTTTTTTAAGTTTTTCCATTTTGAAATTCTATTAAAACCAAAATTATTTGAGTTGGTTTGACACATTAAATGAAAGCCATCTGTAATCGATAATTTGTCACAAAACCCATGTCCGAAGTCTGCAACAATTACCACATCATATTTAGAAGTATCAATTTTAATTTCGGGAAATTTTTCGGTTTCGAATTTATTTATTTCTACATGCTTTTTTTTATCGCTTACGTCAACATAACGTGTTTTTACAATTTCATTATTTGTATTTGTAAAAACATTAACATGCTTTACAAAATCGTAAATATGATTTGCTATGGCTTGCGCCCCGCCTTGTTGAATTATTTTAGCACCCTCTAATTTAAATACTGGACAAATAGATTTCATGGATTGTCCTTCGTAAGAAACATCAATAAATTCATCAACAATAGTTTCTCCAACTACCAAAACATTTAGATTTTTTATTTCTTCAAAAAATAGTTCAAGATCTTTTATCATAATTGTTTTTATTTTAAGTATTTAACATGCTTTTCAATTTCTTCATACGAAAAGGCAAAGTTAATTGGTTCTTTCGATAAATTTTCTCTATACCTTAAAGTATCTGCAAGGCCTTCTATTGGAAGGTTTCCATTAAAAATTAACAGAACTTTTGTGTTGGTATAGGCACCCATATGAACTGCCCCCGAATGTTGCGTAATTATTAGATTTGCATTGCTGCATTTTTCAAGCACAACACGATTATCGGATGAAACACAAACTTCAATATTACCTTCTGATACTAATTCTGCGCTCATACTAGGGTGACCAGTGATGTACACCTTATCAAAAAAAGGAGAAACCAGTTTTGCTATCTTCATGTAATCCCACGGACCACCATTATTTAATGTATGTGCATTTCCTTTTTTACGAGGAAAAATAACACAGGAATTTTCTGTTTTTGTATTATAAATTTTTCTGAGTGAATATAAAAATTGTCTACCATTTAGTTGCCAGTTTCTAAAAACAAACCAATACATATCATGATCGGCAATATTTAAATAACCTTTTCCGGAAGCCATAGCGATGTTATGAAATTTATCTATTTCCCCTTGTACGTCGTTAGGTGGAATAGTAAAATTGGAGTGCGGTGCTACTTCAGCATAAAAATCTTTAAGCGGATAAAATTTATAAATAATGGAATTCCCTTTGTCATCAATTAAAAATGGTTTACCAATTTCAACACCACAAAAATGGATCTTCACTCCTTTGTTATAAAGATGCATTAAGAAAGGAACAGAGTGCAACAATAAATGGCCGAATTCGCCCTTAAAGGGGCCGTAATAACATTCTTTATCTCTTAAGGCTTTTCTATAAAATTTAATGATATCATAATAAGCTTTAAGAACGATTTTGGCGTAATGAACTTTACCGAAAATATTCAGAGTGCGCTGACCATATAAAATGGTAGTGGCATCGTTTTTAATTAGCTGTTTTAATTCTGGCTGTGACACAATTTATAAACTAATCTTGTTATCCTATTTTTAGAAGCTTACAAAACATCAAAGAGTTTTGTAATTTGTGTTTTGATATTATAAATTTTTTGAAGTAAATAATGGTTGATAAGTTCGTTCAAGATTATTTAATTTTATTTCTACCAAACAAACTATTTATACGGTATTTAAAATAATAACTAAATTGCCCCCAAGTTATACCTGACGAAATAAAATAGGCGAAAACCGTTTTGAATCCATATGGTGTAATTAAGAA
>JBEIEI010000083.1:0-12202 GCA_040382975.1 Flavobacteriales bacterium | reverse complement strand
CAGGCAGCGGGAATATATTTTGTAAAAATAACATCGGGTGGAGAAGAGGTGATCAAGAAAATTGTGGTTGCGAAGTAACCTTTTCATTGCTAGCGGAGCTAAGTAATCTCAAAAACTGTTGATGAGATTGCTTCAGCGCTCGAATTATTTGAGAGAGGCTTCGCAATGACGAATTTTGATAATTTGTTAAACCTAAAAATGGGTTAAGATCACTTAATAACCTCTCTGCCTAAAAGCTTATTTACTCTGCCTTTTAAGGCATCTAAGCGTTTAATTTCTTCTAAGGTCTCTATCGATTCTTCGTACGAAATTGTTTTTAAAGTTTCGCGAATTTGAACTATATATGAATTTAATTTTCTGCTCTTGAAACTAAATAATGTTTTATCTACGTCTTTTTTTGCCTGATCAATTTCTTTAGGAACAATAACACCAAAGTTTATCCACTTCGGACTTACTTCATGTTTATCTAATACATAATTAATGGCAAAGCTGCTTATCAATGGATCAGGCGATCTTAAAAAATGTTGCACATCAGGTAAACGGTGTGCTTTTAATTCTTCTATGTATTCATCTAAAACCGCTGTATATAAAGGATTTTCGAACGAAATTTGATCGCGGTACAATTCAAAAATAATAAACTCACCTAAAGTAATTTCTAATTCATGTTCCACATTATATTCGTCTTCTGCTTGTGTGGTAATTAAAATATTACCATACTTTATTAATAAAACCAATAATCTAGCTTCTTCGGCATCAAAATTAAATGTTTCTGTTTTTGGTTTTGTATCACCAAAATACTCTGCTTCTAAAAGCTCATCGGGTGGTGCTTCGTTAGGGTTATTGTTTGGAAAATTAGGTGTATCCGTTTTTTTGCCCTCGCCTTTCCTGCGAATTTTATTTACTTCTTGTTGTAAGATAGATTCCTCTATCTCCATAATATTAGAACATTCTTTTATATAAATGCTTCTAATAATATTATCTGGTATAATGGCAATGCTATCAACAATATCTTTAATTACACCGGCTCTTTTTATTGGGTCGTTCTTAGTTTCGTCGCTTAATTTTTTTGCCTTAAAATATAAAAAGTCCTGTTCGTTATTTTCTAAATAATCTTTAAACTCTTGTATGGTTACTTTTCTGCTAAACGAATCCGGGTCATCATTGTCTGGAAACAACAATAACTTCACATTCATACCTTCTTCTAAAAGCATTGGTATGGCACGGTTGCTGGCTTTTTGTCCCGCAGCATCACCATCGTAAAGCACAGTAATGTTTTTTGTAAAACGATGAATGGATTTTATCTGCTCAACGGTTAGCGATGTGCCGCTTGAAGCCACTACATTTTCAATTCCGACTTGATGCATGGCAATTACATCCATGTATCCTTCCACCAAATAACAACGATCGGCTTGTTGAATAGCTTTTTTTCCCATCCACAAGCCATACAAAATTTTACTCTTGTTGTAGATGTCTGTTTCGGGACTATTAATATACTTAGCAGTTTTCTTATCGTCGCTTAACGTTCTTCCGCCAAAGGCAACCACACGTCCGCCATCATCATGAATAGGGAACATCACACGGCCTGCGTACCTGTCAAACAGATCGGCTTGTGTTATTTCGGTTCCTTCAACATGGCGATTGCTAACAATACTCATACCAGTTTTTGCAAGGTATTTTGGCTGGTAACCGCCTTTTACAGCTGCAACAGTAAAGGCATTACGTTCTTCTAAACTATAACCTAATTGAAATTTTGTAATGATATCATCGCGAAGATCCCGCTCTTTAAAATATCCTAAACCAATAGATTTTCCCTCATCGGTATTCATCATGGTGTCGGTAAAGTAGCGTTGTGCATATTGCATAACAATGAGCATACTTTCTCGCTCAGTTTGTTGCTCGCGCTCTTCGGGAGTTATTTCACGTTCAACAATTTCGATGTTGTATTTTTTTGCCAGCCATCTTAACGCTTCAGGATAAGATAGCTGCAAATGCTCCATAATAAAATTAACCGAGTTACCTGATTTGCCGCAGCCAAAACATTTATAAATGCCTTTTACAGGCGAAACAGTAAACGAGGGAGACTTTTCTCCATGAAATGGACATAAACCCAATAAATTAGCCCCACGCTTTTTTAAGGTAATAAATTCACCCAAAACTTCTTCAACATGTGCGGCATCAATTATTTTATCAACGGTGTCTCTGGGTATCACTTTAATAGTAAATTTGGACTAATAAATATACAGTTAATTACATGATAAAATTACGCTATTCTTTACAAATTTTCGCTCTACTGTTGATAAGTGGGGCTTGCATGGCTCAAGATGAAGTAAATCCTTACAAAAAGCTCACCAAATCGTTTTTAGGCGCCGTAAAAAGAGATATTCCAAACAGAAACGATAAATTTTTTGATTCTACTTTTTATGGAAAAATAACCTCTGCACAAGCCGATAGAACCATTAGTAATTTTATTAGAACCAATGGACAAATTGTTGCCATTGAAAAAACTGAAGTAGACACACAAGGTTGTAAAATGGCTACTGCCACTGCCATAAAAACATCTGCCGGTAAATATATTTGGTATTTATATTTTGATCAGGCACAATATATTCAGCGCGTAGCTATTGATACATTTAGCACGCAGTGGTTTTATAAAGCTAAACCAATTGCGAGTCCTAATTTTACAAGAAAAGATGTGATCATTGAATCAAATCCCTTTATAAAACTACCCGGAAGTTTATATGTTCCAAATAATGCAAAAAAAACGCCGGCTGTTGTATTAGTTCACGGGAGCGGGCCACACGACAGGAATTGCAGTATTGGAAAAAATAAAATTTTTCTGGATATGGCTTTAGAATTGGTACAAAAAGGTATTACAGTTTTAATTTATGATAAACGCACCTATGTTTACCAATATCACGATCCATTTCCAATGGATAGTATGGATTACAATTCAGAAACAGTGGATGATGCTGTGGCGGCATTTGACTTTTTAAAACAGCAAGCCGGTGTTGATTCAAATAGAGTCTATATTGCAGGGCATAGTCAAGGTGCAATGTGCGCGCCGTTAATGGCAAAAAAATGCAAAAATTTAAAAGGATTGATCTTGTTAGCAGCCCCTGCTAGAAGTTTGTTGGAAATTATTCCTGAGCAGGTAGATTATATTGCAAGCCTAAGAACGAAAAAGAATGAAACCGCAGATGCCCAAGACATTTCCATTAAATGGCAAGTTAATAATGCCTTAAAACCAGACCTGACTTTACAAAGCAAAACTAGCCTGCCTTTTGGAGGCCGACCAAAATACTGGTTGTTTGATAGGAATTATAAAGTTTTAGAAGTGGCTAAAACATTAACATTACCTATGCTTTTAATTCAGGGTGGAAGAGATTATAATGTTGTGAAAAAAGATTATGATATGTGGAGCGATGCCATGAAAGGGAAAGCGAATTTTAAGAAAGTATATTTTGAAGAATTGGATCACATGTTTTTTGTAGGGCAAGGAATGGCTAAGCCTGATGATTTAAATAAATTAGGTTTTGTATCGGATAAAGTAACTGCTAAAATGGTTGACTTTATTAACTGGAAGTAATTTGTTTTTTATGTAGAATGTCAGTTCGAGTGATTTTTGCTTTGCATCTTGCAAAAATTGTATCGAGAACGATTTTTACAATACGTCTCGATACAGATTTGAAAAGAGGCACAAATCTTACTCGACGTGACAATTAAATATTGAAAATTGTCATTCCGACGTAGGAGGAATCTATAATGAGATGCTTACGAAGGAAGCATGATAAAAACTATTTTTTATAAGCCTCAGTAGCTTTTCTTACACTGCCATGTTGTAATAACAAGGCTTTTGCTTCTTCGTAATTTTCGATACCGGTATTTTTCATCAGCATTTTTGCACCACGATCAACAAGCTTATTATTGCTGAGTTGCATATCTACCATTTTATTTCCTTTAACTCTTCCTAATTTGATCATCACAGAAGTGGAGATCATGTTTAAAACCAATTTCTGAGCAGTACCGCTTTTCATGCGGGTGGAGCCTGTTACAAACTCAGGGCCAACTACCACTTCAATTGGAAACTCGGATACAGCAGCCATTTCACTTCCCGAATTACAAGAGATACAACCGGTTAAAATAGTTTCTTCGTTACATTTTTTTAATGCAGCAATTACATAAGGAGTAGAACCTGATGCTGCAATACCAATAACGGCATCCTTATTGGTTATGTTATGCTGCTTAAGATCTAACCAACCTTGTTGCAGATCATCTTCGGCAAATTCTACAGCTTTACGAATTGCTTCATCGCCACCGGCAATTAAGCCAATAACGATCCCATGCGCAATTCCATAAGTGGGCGGACATTCACTTGCATCAACAATTCCCAGTCTGCCGCTTGTACCGGCGCCGATGTAAAATAAACGTCCTCCGTTAGATAGTCGAATAACTATTTCATTCACTAATTTTTCAATTTGAGGAATTGCTTGTTCAACGGCAAGTGGTACACTTTTGTCTTCTTTATTAATATTAGTAAGAAGTTCAATTACACTCATTTGTTCTAAATGATTATAATACGAATCGGCTTCGGTTGTTTTCATGTAATTGAATTGGTGCATTAAAGTTAAGGGCAAAAAAAAAGCTGCTTATTGTAAGCAGCTTTTTTTATTAAGAAATGAATGTTATTTAGTTACAACTAATTTTGCAACACGTTTAATTCCTGAGTCACTGTTAATGTTAACAATGTACATTCCACTAGCTAGATCGTTAGTTTCAAAAGAATAGTTAAGTTGACCTGTACTTAGTTTACCTAAGCTTTCTTTTTTAACGATTCTGCCGTTAATGTCCATTACGTTAATGATTGCTGACTCACCATCAATACCATTAAATGTAACAAATACATTTCCATTAGTAGGATTTGGGTATAAACTTAAATTGTTTTCAGATTTAATTGCTTCCTTCTCTTCAACAGAAACGTAAGAAGGATTAGCGAATTGTTTATTGATGAAAATACCACGTCCGTTAGTTGCAACATAAATAACTCCTGCATTATAACAATTCCAAGGATCCATTACTTGTTGTTTTAAGTCGAATACTTGAATTACAGGTAATTGAGAATTATTTGCATCTACCCATGTTGGCGAAGCAGCAGTAATATCAGCTGTGTAATAAACACCTAAATCAGTTCCTAAAAACACCTTTTTGTTATCTGATTGCTCCATTAAAGAACAATAAACTTTAGATACATTTAAACCGCTTCCGTTTTTAGCGGCTAGAGCAATGTTAGTTGAATTACATTTTCTAACATCTGCTACAGTACTGTACATTACTTTTGTACCTGTAGGATCATCAAATGTTACAGCTATTGCCAAATTATTTTTGGTAACGCTAATACCTGTAATTGCTTTGGTAAAACTACCTAATAATGTAGTTCTGTAAGGACAACGAGGGTTGTTTTTTGAGCCATCCGGTGCAAGAGTAGTACCAAATGTAAATACGTTAGTATGTAATTTACCTGAGTAGCTTTTTGAAGTAGAATCTAATAAGGCATCAATGTAAGATACACGGTATAGAAAGGTATTACCGGTTAAAGGATCGCCGGTAGCGTAATATAACTCAGTTCCACTTTTGCTCCACTCTAATGCAGTAACCGAACCGGTAACAGCAACCGTATTGGATGCTCCAGATAATTTGTTTCCTAATGAATCTGTAGTGAGACATCTATTTGAACTCACATTGATCATGTTTAATGGATTATTTAAACTTAAAGGTGAACTTGATACGTATACATTTGTACCATAAGCCACAGCTAAACGGGCAGAAGTTGAATTAGCCATTTTAATAGGTTTGTTTGTTCCCGGAACTGAAGCTAAGGCATAACCAACAGTACTAAATGTTGGAGATGATGGCAGAGATGAAGTTGTGTTGGTGTTTACTCCGCTAACAGTATTAGAGCTTAATCCGGTTAAGGTGTAGGTTGTTATGCTACTTGTAGGAGCAACTAAAACAGTAAATACAGGACTTGATTGAGTAACACTTCCCGGATTTAAGTTATATGTTGAGGTTCCAACCGTGCTAAAGGTGTTAGCAGTAGCAACAACTGTTGGATTAGTACTACCTTGAAGAATCGTGTAGGTGGTTGATGCAGTTGGTGTAACAACAAACACGGTTGTTGTTTGAGTAATATTTCCAGGCATTAAATTATACGTTGGGCTTGGAATAGTTGCGGTACCGACAGGAACAGCCGTAAGTGTATGCGTTACTGGTCTTGCAGAAACAGTATAATTACCAAATGTATTTATTGTATAATTGGTAGTGGTTTGCGGTGTTACAACAAAATTTGGATTTGTAGATGAAGGCGCACTACCCGGTGTAATTACATAAGTAGGGTTTGAAACAGCTGAAGGAGTTACAGCTGTTAATGTAAAGGCTTGCGGGGCAGCACCAACACCTGTCCATCTTAATGGCTGGGTAAGTGTACTCGAATAGGTGTATGTTTGAGTTGAGATCTTATCGTCTATAACACTTACAACATCACCTACTTTGTATTTATAAAATACCGTACAAAACACACGATAGTAGGCTGCTGCATCGGGAACGCCCGTTAAACTAGCAGTTGTTTTATTAACAAATGGTGCAGAGGTAAATGTAACACTGATATTATCTAGCTCTGTAGTTGCGTTCAATAAAACAGATGTGCTTGCTGAAGCTACTGGACCATTTTGACTTTTAATAGCAGGACTCAAGGTGCCACTTGTAGGAGCGGTATATGTGTCAGATAATTTAATTGTAATATCTTTTCTATCAGATCCTGTAAAGGCCGGAGGGTTTGCATTGTTTGAAATTGGTAAAACCACAGTTCCGGTTCTAACGACAATACTATCAATTAAAGCATTTTTATTTGGTCTTGCTGCAGAAAAAGAAAAGGTTGTTTGTGTAGTTAAAGTAGCAACACCTTGAATTGAAGCAGAGAATCTTAACGAGTCATTATAAAAAACAGCGGAGTCAGGACTTGCTGTTGTTTGTCCATAATTTTCCCATAGTTTAAATGGAGTTCCTGTTACGCTATAGGTTGTGTTTGAGAATGGAACAATCAATTGTGTTTTAGAATTAACCAATAGATCAACTTGAGTAGGATCAGAAGATCTAACATCTGTTGTTCTAAATAATCTACCTGAACCCGAAGTGAAATATGCGGCATTAGGTAAAATTTTAGAAAATTCAGCTTGATAAATATCACCACCACTGTAAGCAACCTCTTTGGTTACTAAAGGGTAATTACCACTAAAATAGTTTAAACCGTTACCACCTGTTCCGCCAATAAAACCAGAATAAGGAACTACAGGACCTCCAACAGATGCTGTAGGCACCGATGCTAAAGGAAATCGCTCAATACTTACGGAGTTAAACTGACCTGTAATTAATCCTTTATAGAAGGGTTGAAAAGTCAATAAGGCGTCAGTTGAACGGTAGATACCTGCATCTGTAATGAAAAAATATTTTGAAATAGAATTACCAGAAGTAACTAATTTAATATCATGAATATTTTGCGCTAAATATAACTGTGAATTAGGAATGTTGTTAAACCCATATTTATTCCAAGTACCAACCGGATTGGAATTATTTCCACCGGTTCTTATCCAAGTGTAAAATTGGTAGCTACCTATATATAATTGGTCTGAATTAAATGGGTTAACAGTAATTACATGTGCGTAATCTCCTGACGCAATAGTACCACCATTTCCTAATGGGTCTAACTGAGCAGATCCTTGAAGAATTAAACCCCAGGTAACACCTGCATCATAAGAAACAAATAAACCTTTTAAGTTTGCCGAGGCCGGTAAAGATGATCCTGCATACTTTGTAGCACAAGAAGCATAAATAACACTATTATTTGAAGGTGCTATTGCTAACTCAATACGGCCATAAAAATTATTGGCAATTAACGGCGAATTTAATGCAGTTAACGGTGAAAATGAACTAAGGTTGTTATCGGAAGATTTGTAAACTTTTGAATGCTCATTAGCATCGGCAGTAGTTGAAGATTTTTCGTTTCCGGCAGAGCAATATAAAATACCACTATTATCAAATTTCAAATCTTGCCCACTAATAGTAATTGCAGTGGGAATACCAGGAGCTAAAGAAAAGTTAGATCCATCATTAGAAACCATGATACCTAGGTTCGTAGCAAGCGCAATTTTGTTTGGACTAGAAGGACTGCAAGCAACACGGTTGATAACATCACCAACTTGAGAACTTGGAGCAACTAAAGTTAAATTTCCTCCGGAAATCTTATATAATCCTGTTCCCGGCTGAGCCTTTAGTTTTTGACCCGGTCTTAAGAAGCCCTCGCCTGTAGCAACATAAATAGTCCCATCAGTTGCCTGAGCTAAATAACTTACGTTTAATTTGTTTCCGGCAAGTGCTAAAGCATTCCAGTTAACGCCACCGTCAGTAGTCATAAACACCCCACTAGAGGCACTTCCAACATATAATGTTTTACCTGTAGGATCATTTTTATCAACGATCATATTTCTAGATCTACCTGCATTATAGATAGGGCCTGCTTGCGACCAGTTAAATGTTTGGGCATCAACAACGCCAGTTAATCCTGCTAAAGCAACTAAGGCAAAAGCCTTTACTAATTTTTGAGAGAGATATTTTATCATACCAAAATGGTTTATTTATACTATTAATAAATTTTAACAAAATTGTTTAATTTTTATCATAAATCAAAGCAATGTTTATTACTTTTTTTTAAAAACGTCTTTTTTTTTAAAAGTGGTAGCTTTTCTCCTTTTTCTGGCAAATTATTTAATAAAAAAACTCGTAATAGGTTAACCATTACGAGCTTAAATGTTAAAATGAAGCTTAAAATCTCTCTAATTGCGAGAAAAAGAAATTTGATTCGATTTCGGCATTTTCATCGCTGTCACTTCCATGAACAGCATTTGCCGCTATTGATTTCGCAAACATCTTACGGATAGTTCCTTCATCTGCTTTAGACGGATCGGTTGCACCAATTAATTTGCGATAATCAGCCACCGCATTATCTTTTGTTAAAATAGCAGCTACAATTGGGCCACCACTCATATACTCGGTTAATTCGCCATAAAATGGACGCTCTTTGTGAACAGAGTAAAAATTACCTGCTTGTTCTTTTGTTAAACGCATGTATTTCATTGCTAGGATCTTAAATCCAGCCTTGTTTATCATTGCTAAAATTGGTCCGATGTTGTTTGCTTCAACGCCATCAGGTTTAATCATTGTAAAGGTTATTTTACCAGCCATTTTTTTTAAAATTTAAGATTGCAAAGATATCAAATTGAGGGGTTAATGCAAGGATTATCTCTCCTTTATTTAAGTTATTTTACTTTTTTATTTAAAACAAGATGGTTAATTTAGCCTTAATAAATTTAAAACAAATCCATATGAAAAAAATATTTACTTTTTTTTTAGCTGTTACCACTGTTTTAGCATCAGCGCAAGCTCCTACAACTTGTTCAGTAGACCCGATTTTTATGGCAATGAATAAAGCCGGTATTTGGCCTGATAGTGCCACCAATTTTTTTCAAGGAACTGTTGGAAGTCCATATGGTCAGAATATTACGGTGAGAGTTCCTAAAGATACAGCTCAAGGGATATTTACATTTTGTTTTAACAGAATAGAGTTAAGCACTCCTAATTCTTTTACTAATTTCAATTTGCCTCCGGGTTTAAGTTTTTTGGCAGGAACCACTGTTACAAACTCAGCCGGTGTTTTTAAATATCCCGGCAATGCAACAAGTTGTTCTGTAATTTCCGGTACCCCCACAACAGCCGGAACTTATACAGTGCAATTTAATGTTCAGCCCTATTTAACTCCTGCATTTGGTTTATGCCCAAACACACCAAATTATACCGGTGGTTCAAATGCAATTTCTCCGGCTACCACTTTGGCCTATTATATAATTAAGATCAATCCGGCTGTTGGCATAAAGGAGGAGGTTAGTTCAAGATCCTTAAACGTTTCAAATGTACCCAATCCTTTTTCAGGTAACACAACTATTAATTTTACCGTTAAAGACGAGGCTCCTGCAAAAATTTGCGTGTATAATTTGTTAGGAGATAAAATATTTGAGGATAAAATTACAACAACCTACGGGGATAATAGTTATGAGTTAAATGCCACAAATTGGAGTAGTGGTGTGTATTTATACACTATTCAATATAAAAATTTCTCACAAACAAAACGCATGGTGCTTACTTCAAACAAATAATGAGTAGTCAAGCTTTTGATCTGTTAATTTTAGGTTCATCTTCTGCAAGTCCAACGTCCGAAAGAAATCCAAGCGCTCAGTTATTAAACATATCTGAGCGTTATTTTTTAATTGATTGTGGCGAGGCAACTCAAATTCAATTAAGGAGATTTAAGGCTAAATTTCAAGCTATCGATCATATTTTTATTTCGCATTTGCATGGTGATCATTTTTTTGGATTACCGGGCTTGCTTAGTAGTATGCATTTGTTGGGTCGTAAACAAGAAATTACCATTTATTGCCCAAATGAATTAAAAGAGGTAATGGACCTTTTGAACAAAGTTTCAGATACCCGATTTAATTACAAAATAAATTGGGTTTTTACCAATAACGATGGATTAAATTTATTGTTTGAAGATGATAAGGTTGAGGTGTATTCTTTTCCTTTAAAGCATAGGATCTTTTGTACCGGTTTTTTATTTAAAGAAAAACCATTGCCGCGAAAAGTAGATAAATATAAATTGGATAGGTTTAGAATATCAACTGCCGATATTATGCTGCTTAAAAATGGATTTGATGTTGTGAATAAAGACGGCGAAACCATAAAAAACGAAACAGTTACTTTTAGCGCCAGAAACCCAAAAAGCTATGCTTATTGCAGCGATACAACATATTTTCCAAAGGTTGTTGATTTTATAAAAGAGGTTGATCTGCTTTATCATGAATGTACTTTTTTAAATGACAAAAAAGAAAGGGCTGCACAAACCTTTCATTCTACTGCCGAGCAAGCGGCAGAGATTGCTAAAACAGCAAATGTTAAACAACTGTTATTAGGTCATTTTTCGGCAAGATATGGCGATCTGGATCAATTTATAGCAGAGGCAAAGCCTGTTTTTGATAATTGCTTGTTAGCAACAGATGGCAAAAGAATAAGCATTTAACATGTTTTTTTTATTTTTCTGCTTATATTTGGGCTCCATAATATGATCAAAGTTTTAATAGCCGATAAAAATTTTCTGTCCAGAATTGGACTGGAATTCTTAGTGGGTGAATTAAACGGTTTTGAACTTGTGCCAACAGTTTGCGGCGATAAACATGATCTTATTAGTCAATTACAACTTTCTAAACCTAATTTATTAATAACAGATTTTAGTTCTTTAGGAATTGATATTGAGGAATTAAAAACTATCGTTAAAAAATTTCCTAAGATCAAATTTTTGGTGATAACTGAAATGTTAACTAAAAATAATCTTAATAAAGTATTGCAAAGTGGTATTACCAGTTATCTTTTAAAAGATTGCGATAAAACAGAAATATTAGAAGCAGTAAACTCTACTATAAAAGGCGAGAAATTTATTTGCGGTAAAATCGTATCTTATTTAACAGCCGAAAAAGAAATTGTACCTACAAATTCTTTTATTAAATCATTAGGTTGTGATGGCATGTCGGTTACCGACCGCGAAATAGATATTATTAGAGGAATAGCCGAAGGTTTATCAAATAAATTAATTGCCGATAAATTAAAACTAAGCACGCATACCGTTAATACGCATCGTAAAAACATCATGAGTAAATTGGGCGTAAATAATACTGCGGGTGTGGTAATGTTTGCTGTTAAAAACCAATTGCTTGAAACAAATTTTAATTTGTTCGAGTAGGTCTCATGTCAGCCTTCTTCAAAGGGGAAAGCGCTTAATAACCCAACAAATTTTTGTAAAAAAATAATAGGCTTTCGACGTTTTGTCATACCGAGGAACGAGGGAGCTAATAAATAGATGCTTCCTTCGTCAGCATGACATGTTTACTACTTCGCGAATTTGCGTTTTCTTAAAAAGAATTGGATCAAGCCAAATACGATCAATAACATTACAGGCATAAGCACATTTATCATTTGCCATTTACCACGTTGTAAATTTGTTTTCTTTTTATCTAGCAAACGCAAAGTAACTTCGCGCGAGCGCAAT
>JBEIEI010000082.1:0-12215 GCA_040382975.1 Flavobacteriales bacterium | reverse complement strand
CCTTCTAAAAACAAATTTATACCCTTCTCTTAATAGAAATTTACTTTCGGAGATAGCAATAAAACAAAGTCGTTTAGTTAATAACACTTCTCAGGCTTCGCTAAAAAAAATTGAAAGCCTCAAACAAAAAAATATCTTTACTGTAACCACTGGTCATCAACTTTGTCTGTTTACCGGACCGTTATATTTTATTTACAAGATCATTTCTACTATTAATTTATCTGAGGCATTAAAAAAAGAATTCCCCGAACATGATTTTGTGCCTATTTATTGGATGGCTGCAGAGGATCATGACTTTGAAGAAGTAAATCATTTTAATGTATTTGGAAAAAATTTCAAATGGGAAAGTAAACAAACCGGTGCTGTAGGCAATTTTAAAACAGAAGAATTAAAAGATCTTTTTATTGTAATAAAAGAAAGCTTAGGCACAAGCGAAAATGCAAATTATTTATCTTCTCTTTTTGAAAGATCGTACCTAGAACACAAAACCTTAAAAGATGCTACACGTTTTTTGGTAAATGAATTATTTGGGGACTTTGGTATAGTGGTTATTGATGGCGATGATGATCAGTTCAAAGATCAATTCAAAGAAACTATTGAAAAAGAAATTTTTGAAAACTGTTCGTTTGATAAAGTAACAGAAAGTACACGTGCATTAAATGATCTAGGTTATTCTACACAAGTTAACCCCAGACCAATTAATTGCTTTTACCTTGACAATAGCTTAAGAGCAAGAATTGAAAAAGTAAATTCAAATTTTGAAGTTGTAGGCACAAACATAACATTTACAGAAGAGGAATTAAGGAATACCATTAAAACCGATCCTGTAAAGATCAGTCCGAATGTTGTTCTGCGCCCGGTTTACCAACAATTAATTTTACCTAACATTGCCTACATTGGCGGCCCGGGAGAATTAGCATATTGGCTTCAATTCAAAAAAATGTTCGATAAATTGAATGTACAATTTCCAATATTAATACCACGCAATTTTATTACTGTAATTGATGCTGGAACAAAAAGCAAAATTGAAAAATTGGATTTTAAGCCCGAAGATTTTTTTAAAGATATACAAGAACTAGTAAATAATTACCAGATTAAAACCAATAATGTTTTTGCCTTAGATAAAGAAAAAGAAGAACTCACTAAATTGTTTGATCAACTAATTATAAAAATTACAGGCGTTGATAAAACATTACATGCTGCTGCTTTAGCAGAACGGCAAAAAACACTAAATGGCTTAGATCTGCTGATCGGTAAAGCAAACAAAGCTTTAAAACAACGGTCTGAAACAGAAATTAATCAAATAAACTCCGTAAAGCAGAAGATGTTTCCGAACACCTTGCCGCAAGAACGTTTTGAAAATTTTTCGGGACTTTATTTAAAATACGGACCTGGCTTGATTAATCAACTAAAAGATAAGATAAAACCATTTGAGTTAGATCATAAGATCTTGATAGAAACCGGCAATTAATCGTTTCTTTAGCCGTTTGTAAAAATTTTTGTAGGATATATGCATATTTTTCATAGTTTTATCTCTTAAAATAAAACCCATGAAAAAAATCTACCTAACATTTTTAACAACATTAGCGTTTACACAAATTTCAAACGCTCAACTTACACTTACTAAAGCAGCCAATGAACCAGTTATTGGCGATCTGGAGTTTAGAAAGAGATTTGACTCTACAGCTGCATTACCAAATACACCAGGAGCAAATCAAACTTGGAACTTTACGGCATTAAACTCAAGCACAGCAGCCGCAACAACAAGTTCTTATCTATTACCAACCTCGGCCCCAGGATACACCAGTTCTTATTCTGCAGCCACTGTTGCAAAAACAACCGGTACAGTTAGCGACTTTTTTAAAGCAACAGCCACACAATTTGAATTAATTGGTACAGTTCCTTCATCATCGATATCACTTAATTTTACAAATTCGGCAATTGCATCCATTTGGCCGATTACTAGTGCATATACAAATTCTGACGTAGTTGCCGGTACTATAAAAACAAATATTCTTCTTCCTTCATCTGGTCCATTTAATGGCACTGTAAAAGTGGCTTCGACCGGAACAGGTACATTACAATTACCTAATGGAATTATTTTAAATAACTGCCTTCAACTAAAAAACTCTTTTAGTGGAACAGGTTCGGTAACCATTTTTACTTTAGCAATAACATTAACAATTACTAATGTTACTTATGATTATTACCATGCTTCTCAAAAATACCCGGTGCTTTCGGTAAATTATTCTGAAACAGCTTTTAAACAAGGAGCCGGCACACCTACCATTACAAGTAACTCATCAATTTCTGTAAATACGAATGTATTTGTTGGAATTTCAGAATCGACCCTAAATTCTAGTTTCTCGATTTATCCAAATCCTGCAAACAATAACTTAAGTGTTATGCTTACAAACACTAGTTCAGAAAATGTTACTGTTAGGATCTTCAATAACATCGGCCAATTGGTAAAAACGATCAACCTTGGTAATACAACAGATATCAATAAACAAATTGACATTTCTGACCTATCAAGCGGAATTTACATGGTAAAAACTACCATTGGTAATGCTTCTGCTTCAAAAAAATTAATTAAGGATTAAAACAAAAATTAAACAATTAACCCCATTCTTGTGTTTACAAGAATGGGGTTTTTTATTTACCATAACTGACGTATCTTTGCACTAAATTAATTAAATGAAAAATAAAAAATGGTTGATGTTATTGGTTCTTTTTCTCCCATCTACAATGTGGTTGATCTTAGAAACTAGCACCATTAATTCCAAAAAACTAACTATTTACGGTCCAAGAAAAGTTATTGCAGCGAACGATACGTCCTATTTTAAGGTTAACGATCAATTTTATCTACTTAACAAAAAAGATAGCGCGCAGCCTACGCCAATTAATATTGAACCTGACACCTACCCGCTTTATGCAGTAATGTTTATTAAGAATGCCTACAAAAAAAATGATCTTCGTTTATCCGGGCTTTGGGAATTCTTGAATTACAAAAAACAAAAAATAGAACACATTCCAATTGTTTTAGTTACTGAAGAAGAAAACGGAAAATCTGAAATAGAAAACGACCTGAAAAAATTAAGCGATGGCAATAAAAATGTTTTCTTTTACACTTGGAAGCGTTCAAGCTTTGACAGTTTAAATAAAACTTATTTTCAGGAAAAACCAATTTATATAGATTACAGTTTTTTTGTATTGGTAGATGTGAATAGAAACATTCGTGGCTATTACGATGGCCGGTATGTTTCTGAAATAAAGCGTTTGATAGAGGAATACCAGCATTTACGTTTAAAAGAAGAAAAAAATAAATTAATAAAAAGCAATGAAATTAAATCCAACTCTTAGTTTATTAATTCTATCCGGCGCTCTTTTATTTTCGGCATGTGATCCAACTGCAGATAAGAAAAAATTAGTGCTTCCTGTTTTTGGTGAGAAAAAAGCTAGCGGAACAGACACTATTTACCATACTATTGGCAAATTCAGTTTCACTAATCAATTTGGAGAAACCGTAAATAACAAAACAGTTGAAAATAAAATATACGTTGCCGATTTCTTTTTTGCTACTTGCGAAAGTATTTGCCCCGCAATAAGTACTAACCTAAAAGATGTGCAAAAAGAATTTGAGAATGACGACTCTCTATTAATTCTGTGTCACACGGTTAATCCTTTACACGACACTGTTGAAGTTTTAAATGCTTATAGCCAAACGTATGGCGCCAAAAAAAATAAATGGCATTTTTTAACCGGTAATAAAAAAGAGATCTACGATCTTGCTAAAAACAGTTACCTGGTAAATGCTTTAGAAGCTGATGGCAGTCCGGAAGGTTTTTTACACAGTGAATTACTTTTGTTAGTTGACAAAAAAGGAAGAATAAGAGGAATGTTTGATGGTACAGACAAAGCGCAGGTGCAAAAACTGATAAAGGAAATTAAATTGCTGAAAACAGAATCAAATTAGAAATAAATTTTCCTCAAAAAAAAAGCTTAGTTAAGAATCATAATTCCAAACTAAGCTCTTCAAATTATTACCACTAAAATTACTTTGCCGCTGCCTTATCCATTTTATCAAGCATCTTAAGCATATCAATTACCTGCTCTGCGCCTAAACGTTTTGCTTTGATCTTTTTATCCTTATCTAATATATAAATTACGGGTGTAGAATAAATATCAAAACGTTCTTTTAAATTATTTAAATGTATTGGATCAAATACGTTTATGAAATCTAATTTTTTATCTACAATAAACTTGCGCCAAACTTCAAAATCATCTTTAGTTTGAACGGCAAATACTTTAAAATCTATTTTACCTTTTATCTCCTTTAAATTCTCGCTCAACTTAGGTATTTCTGTTTGGCAATGTCCGCAATCTGAAGCCCAAAAAACTAATACTGTATATTTTGCGTTAACCTGATATAAGGTGGTGAACATTGGCGTTAACTTCTCTAAATTTTTATAATAAAGATCGGTAACGCTCTTACTTGTTTTAGCGGTATCAAAACCCATTTTCATCACTTGCTTACCATAAAGGGTATCTATCATATACAATTCAGCAACTTTAGACTCTAACAATAGATTGCGTAAAATATCGGTGCGTTCTTTAATTTTCACAACTGTTTCTGCTGCGTAAACACCGCACTTAACAGCGCTTCCGCTAATCACATATTTATCGGCCAAATGAACAAAAACTTTATCAAAGCCCATTATTTTACTTTGCTCATATTTATAAGTAAAATGCCCTAACAATAAATTGTAAATTAAATTACACTCATTAGATTTTCCTAAAACCTTATCAATTTCCTGAATAACTGTATCAGGGTGTTGCACGATCACATTATCAAAATATTTTTTTACACGATCGTCAAAAAATGGCGTGCGAATAATTCGTTCATCTTTAAAATCAACGCCATCAAAATAATGGTTTTTGTAATAATAGTATTGGTATAAACTATCCGGGCGACCATTTTTTGCTTTTGGAATTTCGGTCGGTTCTTTTTCTGTTTTAAGATTTAAAACATCATAAACAAAACTTCCTTTTACGCTTATCATAAAATCAGTTTCGAATTTTTTAACTTCTTCATTTAACTGCTTTAATTTATCGTTCACGTATTTAGCGCTATCCTCTTTACTTTTTCCTTTTGTTGCCTCTCTTATTTTCCCAAACTCCCCATTCTTATTGGTAATGAATTTTATATAAGAAAAGAACTGTTCGTTCTCTTTATTACCAACTGATTTTAAAGAGTTAACGATATCAGCATCGTCTAGGTTAACAGAAAACTTTTGGTTTTCATTGATAAAAAAATCAAAATAAATAGATTTTCCCTGACTCACCAAAGTATAAACACCCTTATCAAGATCTTTTTTTCCTTTAAACTGAACGAGTCCGTTCTTGATTTTTTTACACGTATCAGAAATGTATTGTTGATCAAATGTGTATTTAACCAAATACATCATGGTATCCTTACATCCCTTAAAATTAAATTTAATATCGTAACCACCGCTTTGTGCCTTAAACGACAAAGAAAAAATTAATGTTGCTGCAATTAAAAGAAATCTTTTTTTCATAAACAGTTTTAAATTATTATAAGTTTTAATATTTAATTTATTTTTTAACCTTTCTTTTTGTCCACTTCTTCCATGATCTTAATGATCTCAACCACTTGTTCTGCTCCTAATTTTTTCGCTTTAATGCGTTTATCATTATCCAGGATGTAAATTACCGGTGTGGCAAAAATATCAAATTTTTCTCGTAAATTATTAAATGGAATGGCCTCGTATACATTTATAAAATCCAATTTCTTATCTACAATAAATTTACACCATTTTTCAAACAGATCGGCCTTAGTTTGCACAGCAAATACTTTAAAATCCACTTTACCTTTTAGTTCTTTTAAATTCTCATTTAATTTAGGCATTTCTGTTTGGCAATGCCCACAATCTTCTGCCCAAAAAACCAATATGGTATACTTTGCCTTAACCTGATATAGGTTGGTATACATTGGTACTAATTTTTCGATATTTTTATTGTACAAATTGCTAATGCTTACACTGGTTTTTGCTGTATCGAAACCCATTTTTCTAACAGCTTTGCCCATAATTGTATCAAACATAGAGATGTCGGGTACTTTAGCGCCAGGCAACAGGTTACGTAAAATATCCATTTTCTCTTTTATTTTTATAACGGTTTCTTCGCTGTAAACGTCTTTTGCCTTGCCGCTGATAATATATTTATCACAAATATGTACAAATGCTTTTTCAAAAGTGATGGTATTACCTTTATTATCAAAACTCATCGTTTTATTGTTTTCAAAACTATGCGTTAAATAACCCAACATAGCATTATAGACCAAGGTTCCTTCGTTGCATCTTGTAAAAAATTTATCAACCTCTTGTATTAAGGTATCAGGATGCTGAACAATAACAGTTTCAAAATATTTTTTAGCCTTATCGGCAAAAAAAGGTGTGTGAATGATGCGGTTATCATTAAAATTAATGCCGTCAAAATAATGACTTTTATAATAATAGTATTGGTAAACACTATCAGGTCGTCCATTTTTGGCTTTTGGAATATCAGTAGGATATTTTTCTTTAGTTAGATTTAAAAAATCACAAATAAAACTGCCTTTATTCTTCGTATTAAAATCATTTTCAAATTTTGTGGTTTCTTCGCTGAAAATTTTTTGCCTTTCGGTTAAAAAAGCAAGGCTATCTTTTTTTCCTTTCGACTCTTCAACAATTTTCGCAAACTCTCTACTTTTATTGGTCATAAATTTCATATAAGAAAACGCCAAATCGTTTTCCTTACTTCCTTCTGCCTTTAATGTGTTTACAACATCTGCAAGATCACCTGTAATTGTAAATTTTTGTCCTTCATTTACAAATAACTGAAAATAAAACGACGATTTATTTTGACCAACTAAGGCGTAAACCCCTTTATCAAGATCTGCTTTACCCTTAAATTGAATTTTTCCGTTTTTTACCTTTTTACAACTATCAACAATATATTGCGCGGTCCAATAGTATTTAACTAAATACATTGAAGTATCAGGACAACCTTTTAGGTTTAACTTAATATCATAACCGGATTGGGCTTTTGAGGAAAATGAAAAAATAAGAAGTGATAAAAACCCAAGGGTAAATTTTTTCATATTATTATGTTTAATTATCAAATTTAATGATTGTTTTATCTTGCTTCAAATCTTGTACCAATTTTTTAAGATTACCCTTATAAATTTTGTTAAAATGAAGTTCTAAGCTATCCTGCATGCTATCATACTGTTCAAAATCCACAAAATAGGCATTCTTATATTTTAAAATATCTTCAGTTCTAGCTATAAATTTGTTCTTATTTTTAAATGGAAGATGCTTTAAACTATCGGTTATTTGCCAAAGCTTTTTAAATTTTAAGATCTGTTTATTATTCTTGTTTTTAATAGAAGGATAATACGTTTTAAGATAATTTGCTTGCCTTATCATAAAATTGGTATAGATTTTATTATCAAAATAATTATTAAGATAATTATTTAAAGCGGTTGTATCGTTTTTTAAAAACTTTATGGTTGCTTTGTGGGCAACAAAATTGGCAATGTTCTCATTGAAATTTACTGCATTTGGAGCGTAGTAGGTGGCATGAAATAATTCGTGAAATAATAAATTACACATACTTCCTTTACTTCTGGTTAACATTGAACTTAGAATTGGGTCGTTAAACCACCCTAAAGTGCTCCAAGCCGAAACACTTCTCATATCTAAATCGTAGCCGTTTACTATTAAGTGGTTATATTCTTTTAAAGCCAGTTCTTTCTTAAAAAAACCTTTGTAACTAACTGTACCAACTACCGGAAAAGTCCACTGGTATGCTTTTAATTCATATGGCTGACTAGCGGTAATAACCCACAAAACAGGCGATTGCCTTTGATCATAAATTTTTGTGAAATTTTTTGTTGGAAGGTATCCTAAACTGTCGATCGAATAAGCTTTAATTTTTTCAATGAGCAAACAGTTTTCTTTTTCTTGAATCGATAAATTATTTTGCTGACTATAATCCGAGATAGATTGTGTATTTAATAAAACACCTAATTGCCCTCTGCCCTGATGAATTAGGTATATACTTACTTGGTAATTTACAGCGCAAATAACAGCAAGAATAAAAAATAAGTAAGCTAAAATTAATCTTATCCAACTAAAAGCAACTATCATTGTTTCATATTTGTATCTTTGTGCAACATCATCAATTATAAAATTAATGTTTAAAAAGACCATATTTTATTTTTTTCTTTTAATTAACGTATTTGCCTGGTCGCAAAAAAACGATACACTATATACAAAACTAAAGCAGGCAGAAAAAGGATTAATTCAAATAGAAAAAGGTTTTTCGAGCCGCAAAGAATCAGATAGAATTGAAGCCAACAAAAAATTTATTATTGCCTGGGATGCTATTATAAATGACCCTAAAATTTTAAACTACTCGTTTGATAGCCTTAAGGGCGTTTCGATACTTAGTCCAAAAGACAAAAAATTTAAACTAATAACATGGAATTTAAACAAGGATGACGGCACCCATGCTTTTTTTGGCTATTTAGTGGTAAACAATAGTAAGCGAATAAAAACCGGGCTCTTCTCTCATAAAACTATTGAGGCGTTTGAATATTTTAAATTATCCGACAGATCTTCTCAAATCAAAAACCCCGAAACGTATATTGGCACTACAGACAAATGGTTTGGTATGTTATACACATCTATTATTGAGTGCGATGGCTATTACACACTAATTGCTTGGGATGGGAACGACAAACTTGTTCAACGTAAATTTATTGATGTATTATACTTTAAACCCGACGGTACCCCAATTTTTGGGAAAGATGTTTTTAAATTCCCGCGTAAAAACCCAAGGCGCCTAATGTTTGAGTGGAGCACTGAAGTAAGCATGAGCATAAAGTATAATGAAAAAAATAATCGAATTACTTACAGTCATCTTGCACCAAAATCTGAAGGCGGTCTGCTTGAGGGTCAATTTCAATATTATGGTCCGGATGGCAGTTTTGACGCCTTAGAGCAAAAAAAAGGCAAATGGGTTACTATAGAAGACATTGATGCGCGTAACGAAAAAAACAAAAACGATAAGGCTGAAAAGCCCGACCCAAATAAACAAACACCAATTTTTAAGCCCAAATAAAAAAACAAGTTTTATAAATTTTTTTGTATATTAGGAGTTTAAGAATAAATGCATAATAAATTAAAAATAACCCGCTTTTTTTTAATCACTGTTTTAATGCAGTTTAGTTTAGCTATTACCTCTTCAAACCCAAATAAAAGCGGTTTAACATCTCAACAGCAAAGTGCTGTTCTTTTTAAAGAAAATAAAGGCCAGGTTTCCGATCAACATTTCAGACCTAGACCTGATGTATTATTTTCGGGAGTTACCGGTAATTTAGTTTATCATTTAAAGACCAAAGGCGTTTCTTACCAAATTACAAAAGTTGATCAATGGAGAAGCGATGAACTTTATTCGCGCAGTAACGAAAACAGTTTTGTATCCACTTCCAAAAAGATTCCTGCCAAATCAACAACCTACAGAATAGATGTGAATTGGCTGAATGCTAATTCTAATTGTGTAATTGAAAAAGGAGAAGCAGAACCAGGCGTTGAAAATTATTACACTGCTGCCAACCCTAATGGCATAACAAATGTAAAGAGCTTTAAAGATTTAACATATAAAAATATTTATAACAGTATAGATCTTAAATGGTATCAAAAAGATGGTGCCTTAGAATATGATTTTATATTGCATCCGGGCGCTGATCATAAAAAAATCCAATTAGAAATTTTGGGTGCAGAAAAAATAAGTATCAACAAAAAAGGCGAATTATAAATAAAAACACCACTTGGTACAATTATAGAAAAAGCACCTGTAGCCTACCAAAATAATAAGAACATTTCTTGCAATTGGGAAATAAAAGGTAATAAAGTTTCATTTAAACTAGCAAATTACGATTCGCGATTACCATTAACCATCGATCCGGCCGTTCGCTTATGGGGAACTTATTATGGCGGAACCGGAATTGAATATGGATATGGCTGCGCTACAGATGCCGGTGGAAATGTTTATACTTGCGGTTTTACCCAAACAACTGTAAGTGCTATTATTGCAACGGCAGGAGCTCATCAAACGGTAAGTGGCGGTGGCACGAATGACTCTTTTCTGGCAAAATTTAATACTAACGGTACGCGCCTTTGGGCAACTTTTTATGGTGGAGGTGGTTTAGATGTTGGAACTGCTTGCGCTACCGATGCTTTAGGAAACGTGATCATGGCGGGTTACACAGATTCTAACAACGGAATTGCAAGTGCAGGAAGTCATCAATCTTCTTTAGTAGGAGATGTAGAAGCTTTCTTAGTTAAATTCAACAGTGCGGGTGTTAGACAATGGGGAACATATTATGCAGATGTTTTAAACGAATACGGATATGGATGTGCCTTTGATGGTTCGGGAAACGCATATTTATCCGGCTTTACAACCTCCGCCGGTGGATCTTTAATAGCAACGCCAGGAAGTCATCAATCAACTATGGGTGGTGGAATTCAAGATGGGTTTCTGGTGAAATTTAATAGTGCCGGTGTTCGCCAATGGGGAACCTATTATGGAGGAACTGGTAATGATTTTGGTGTTAATTGTGTAACAGACGGAACAGGAAATGTTTTTTTAAGTGGTAGAACAGCATCTACAAACAGTGCCGCGATTTCAACACCTGGTTGTCATCAACCAATTTCAGGTGGAAATTTTGACGCTTATCTAGTTAAATTTAATAGCGCCGGAGTTCGCCAATGGGGCACACATTACGGAGGTTTTGGGATTGATTACGGTTACAGTTGTGCAACAGATGCCTCAGGAAATGTTTTTTTATCAGGCTCAACTGATTCAAATAATAGTACAGAAATAGCCACCGTGGGTAGTCACCAAAGTGTTTTTGGCGGCGGATTCGGCGATGCCTACCTTGTTAAATTTAATGCTGCGGGAGTTAGACAGTGGGGAACTTATTATGGTGGAAATAATTATGAAGAAGGCGTTACTTGCACCACAGACATTTCCGGAAATGTATACGTGGGCGGACAAACATCCTCAGCCACCTCAACTATTATGGCCACCGCAGGAAGCCACCAAGCCTCATTTGGCGGCGGAGCATACGATGCATATTTAGTTAAATTCAACACCAACGGTGTTCGTCAATTTGGAACTTATTATGGCGAAACCGGCAGTGATTATGGCTTTGCTTTATCAGTTGACCAAAATTTAAATATTTTTTTAGTTGGATATACCGGTACGAATGGTGGAACTTCAATAGCAACGAACGGAAGTCACCAACCTAATATGGGAGGAGGAACCTTTGATGCATTTTTAGCTAAATTTTTTGATTGTCCATTATTAGTTACAGATGCGGTTAACCAAATGAACGTTTCATGTTATGGATTAAACGATGGTGCAGTTACTGCATCGGTTACCAGCGGTGGAAGTAATTTCACTTACTCATGGTCCCCTATAGCAAGTACCCTGCAAACAATAACAAATTTAGCTCCCGGTTTTTATACTTGTGTAATAACAAATACCTGCGGCTCTTCGTCAACTCAAACAGTTCAAATTACAGAACCAACAAGTGTATCGGTAACTGCCGGTTCAAACAATTCAATAATTTGTGTTGGCAGTACTACAACCTTAACGGCTATCGGAGTTGGAGGAAATGGATCCTTTACATACACTTGGAATCCCGGATCAATTTCGAACCCTGCTGTAATAAGCCCAACAGTAAACACAACCTACACCGTTACTGCGGCTGATGTGAATGGTTGCGCGATTACCACAACATTAACTCAAAATGTTAGTATTTGTACAGCAGTATTTGAACCACTAAATAACGAAACGTCTTTTTTTACTATTTACCCAAATCCCAGTCAGGGGGAAATAACTATTGAACTAAGTCAATATTATTTATCGCAGAGCAATGAAGGTAAAACCCACCTTCAGATCTTAAATTCATTAGGTCAGATATTATTTCACAAAACCATGAGCACGCAGTTCACCAAGCTAAATCTTGATGAATTAGCGGGGGGAATTTATTTTATAATTGGACAACAAAACGATACGGTTATTAAGCACAAAATAATTATTACTAAGTAAAAGATAAAGGAACTACATGAAAAACATGG
>JBEIEI010000081.1:0-12219 GCA_040382975.1 Flavobacteriales bacterium | reverse complement strand
TCGTTTATTCTCACAATTTCAAGGTAAGCCAGGTGGCTTTACACAAGGTCGCGACCGTTCATTTCACTTTGGTACAACCGAATTTAAAATTGTTGGAATGATCTCCCATCTTGGTCCGCAAATGGGCGTTGCAGATGGAATTGCACTTGCCAATAAATTAAGACAAGATAAAAAAGTTACCGTAGTTTTTAGTGGTGATGGTGGTGCAAGCGAAGGCGATTTTCACGAGAGTATTAATACTGCAGCTGTTTGGGACTTACCGGTAATCTTTGTTGTAGAAAATAATGGCTATGGATTAAGTACACCAAGTAACGAGCAATTTAGATGTAAATCGTTTGCCGATAAAGCTATCGGTTATGGTATTGAAGGTGTTACGGTTGATGGGAACAACGTTTTAAAAGTTTATGAAACAGTAAAAAATTTAGCCGAAAGTATGCGAGAAAATCCTCGTCCGGTTTTATTAGAGTGTGTTACCTTTCGCATGCGCGGGCATGAAGAAGCCAGCGGTACAAAATATGTTCCAAAAGAATTATTTGAAGTTTGGGGAAGAAAAGATCCTGTAAATACATTTGAGAAATTTTTAATTAACGAAGGGGTTTTAACCGAAGAGTTAATTGAAAAAACCAGAGCCGATATTAAACATGAAATTGAAGCAGGACTTGAGGTTGCTTTTGCAGAACAAAATCCTAAACCAGATACAGAAAAAGAATTAAGAGAATTATTTAAACCGTTCAGCGTTTCTGATACTACGCCGGCAAATGGTTCAAAAACAAATATGCGTTTAATTGATGCCATTAGTAACGGTATGAAATTAGCCATGCAAAAACATTCTAATTTAGTTTTAATGGGACAAGACATTGCCGACTACGGCGGTGTTTTTAAGATCACAGATGGTTTTGTTGAAGAGTTTGGAAAAGGAAGAGTTAGAAATACGCCGTTATGTGAAAGTGCAATTTTAGGCGCAGGTTTTGGTTTATCCATTAATGGTCATAAAGCCATGGTTGAAATGCAATTTGCAGATTTTGTAACTGAAGGCATGACCCAAATTATTAATAACCTTGCAAAAAGTCATTACCGTTGGGGACAAAATGCCGATGTGGTGGTTCGTATGCCAACAGGTGCGGGCGTTGCAGCAGGACCATTTCACAGTCAGAGTAACGAAGCTTGGTTCTTTAAAACACCGGGATTAAAAATTGCATACCCTGCATTTCCGAGTGATGCCAAAGGATTATTATTAACGGCCTTTGATGATCCAAATCCTGTAATGTATTTTGAACATAAAGGTCTCTACAGAAGTATAAGCGAAGATGTACCCGATGGGCATTATACCATACCATTTGGAAAAGCACGATTGGTAAGTGAAGGAAATGATCTAACCATAGTTACTTATGGTTTAGGAGTACATTGGGCAATTGAAGCACTAGCAGAAAATCCTGATCTAAGTGCTGATTTAATAGACTTAAGAACGTTAGCGCCATTAGATATTGAGGCAATTTATGCTTCCGTTAAAAAAACAGGAAGAGTAATTGTAATGCATGAAGATACTTTAACCGGCGGAATTGCAGGAGAGATTGCTTCGTTGATTACAGAAAATTGTTTTGATTATTTAGATGCGCCTGTAATGCGCGAAGGCAGTTTAGATACACCGGTACCAATGAATGTAGACCTTGAACATAATTTTTTACCTAAAGAAAGATTCAAGGAAAAGTTAATTAAACTTTGGAAATATTAATTCATGAGTATAATTGATCTAAGAAGTGATACTGTTACAAAACCGTCAAAAGCCATGATGGAAGCGATGTTTAACGCTGAAGTTGGAGATGATGTGTTTAAAGAAGACCCAACAATTATCGAACTAGAAAATTTTTCTGCAAATTTATTCGGTAAAGAGGCGGGATTGTTTTGTCCGAGTGGCACTATGACCAACCAGATTGCTATTAAAGTTCATACACAACCCGGCGATGAAGTAATTTGTGATGTTAATTCTCATATTTATAATTATGAGGGTGGTGGAATATCTTTTAATTCAGGAGTACAAGCAAAATTATTGTTAGGTAAAGAAGGTAGATTATCTGCTGAATTAATTGAACCTGCCATTAACGGCGATTTTGATTGGTTAACCAAAACAAGTTTAGTAGCTCTTGAAAACACGGTGAATAGGGCAGGAGGGAGTTATTATACAATAGACCAAGTTAAGCCTATACATGCTTTGTGCAAAAAGCATAATTTAAAATTACATTTAGATGGTGCTCGTATTTTTAATGCTTTAGTAGAATCAAATGAAACGCCAAAACAAGCAGGAGAGTGTTTTGATTCGATCTCTATTTGTTTATCAAAAGGTTTAGGAGCTCCGGTAGGTTCGGTATTATTGGGCGAAAAGGAATTCATTAAAAAAGCGCGCCGCGTTCGCAAAGTATTTGGTGGCGGTATGCGTCAGGCAGGAATTTTAGCGGCAGCCGGATTGTATGCTTTAGAAAATAATATTACACGATTAAAAGAAGATCATTTACGTGCTAAAAAACTAGAGCAAGAATTATTAAAATTAGCTTACGTTGATTCTGTTTTACCGGTTTACACTAACATTGTGATCTTTAATTTAAAGTCGGATAAAATAACCGGCGAAGCCTTTGAGAAAAAGTTACTGGAAAATAACATCAAGATCTCTGCCTTTGGCAAACATACCATTCGTATGGTAACGCACTTAGATTTTGATGATGCGATGTTGGAGAAAACAATTGAGGTATTGAAGCTTCTGTAATTTTTTAATATATTTTTATGTTCAAAAACTTATCACAAAACCAACAAACACTAGTTGTTATTTTGGTAATGGTTTTGATCTTCATTTTTTACTGGAACTGGAAAGTAAAAATGGACAAAAAGGCGCTAAGTTTTTGTCTGAAAAAAGATAGTATTGAAATTATGACCGGACATTCTGCCTATTATATTAAAGTTGAAAATCCTGTTAAAAGTAAGAATCTTGATACTATTAGTTTTGAAATTGTACACATAAAAGTTGGTGCTTTTTTTTATGGACAACTTTCCGGAATTGTTGTGATACCAATAAATAAAGAACTAAAATATATTAATATAAACGATAATGTAACTCGTATTGATACTTTGCGAAAATGCTATATACCTTCTAAGAGAGATTCTTTAATAATGTGACTTATTAATAGAGATCAAACGAAATAAGTATTTTTCATTTCGTCCCTAAGGGACTTATTCCAATTAATTAATTGTAGCTATAGATATTTTGTCCCTAACGGGACGATAAATGAAATTCAAACAATTATAAATTTCCATTTACCTTAAAATGTAGCTTCAATGATATACAAAACAAAGTGTTTTTAAATTCACTTTTATGGTATTTATTTAAGCCCGTTAGGGATTAAATATTTTAGAAAACAAACAAAACACAAACCAAAGTCCCGTAGGGACGTTATAACATCATCAAAAATTAATATTTCAATAAATTAAACGTTCTACAATTATTATTTCGTCCCTACGGGACTAATTTGTTTCCTTCATCCATTATTTCTATTGAGATTAAGTCCCTACCGGGACAATGAATAAAAAAACACTGCATCAATTAGAATTTCATATGCTACAAATCATAACCACAAAATTCTATAAAACCTATTAATTTTGAATTATTAAATCCCGTTAGGGATTAAATATTTTAGAAAACAAACAAAACACAAACCATAGTCCCGTAGGGACGGTATAACATCATCAAAAATTAATATTTCAATAAATTAACCTTCTACAATTATTATTTCATCCCTACGGGACTAATTTGTTTCCTTCATCCATTCTTTCTATTGAGATTAAGTCTCTACCGAGACAATGAATAAAAAAACACTGCATCAATTAGAATTTCATATGCTACAAATCATAGCCACAAAATTCTATAAAACCTATTAATTTTGAATTATTAAATCCCGTTAGGGATTAAATATCCTAGAAAAACAAACAAAACACAAATCAAAGTCCCGTAGGGACGGTATAACATCCATGGCAAATACCTATTCTCAAATATACATTCAATTTGTTTTTTCGGTAAAATATAGAGATGCTATAATTCATAAAGACTGGAAGGACGAATTATATAAATACATATCAGGTATAGTTAAAAACAATAATCATAAAATGATCTGTATTAATGGCATGTCTGATCACATACATATATTAGTAGGTCTAAATCCGGCCCAATCTATTTCGAATCTCTTACAAGATATAAAGGGAAGTTCGTCAAAATGGATCAATCAAAAACGTTTAGTGAAAGGAAGATTTGAATGGCAGGAAGGTTATGGCGCTTTTTCATACAGTCAATCTCAAATTAAAGATGTAATCGCTTACATCGAAAATCAAGAAGAACATCACAAAAAGAGATCATTTAATGAAGAATATATTGATTTCCTAAAAAAATTTGAAGTGAGTTATGATGAGAAGTTTACTTTTAAAGAATTGAACTGATTTCACACAGATTTAAACGATTAGTGACAACGTGCTAAATCCGATTCATCAGTGTTCCAACCCAAAAATTAAAAGACCATTTTTATCTGATCCATTTTATCCATGAATTCAAAAACATTGCCGGCTTTCATAGTTTTAATGTTTTCGTAAAAAGGCGATTTTGATGAAACAACCATTACGCGTTTGTCGTCAATTTTAATTGGCCCCAAACCAATAGCAACAAAAAATAAAATATCCGACATTTCAAAAATAGAACCTATTTTAATAGAATCGGTTAAAGTGCCAACATCTATCTTTTCTAAAAAACTTAATTCCTGTTCGGCTTCCAACAATTGTTTTGAGTTCATATCACTATCAATTTGCCCCATCGCTCGCGATGTTTCATATTTATCTCCGGCAGTACTCTTGTCTGAACTATTAGCAGCATCTTGGGCTTGCGCTATAGCCGCTTTTGCATTTGCTATGCGTTGATTAATTTGTTTAAGGCATTCAGATTTAACTAACTTTTTAAATTCAATTTTATCTTTTTGAGAAATTAATTCTATCATAATTTTTTTTAAAACTTAGGGTAACTTACTAATGCGTGTTTATTACATTTACGTTTAGGGCTAATTCATAAACAATTGAAACCTCGTGCAAACCCTAAGTGTTATTTATTTTTAAATTTGAAATAGTGGCATCATAACTATAACCAACCCTGAAATTTTTATCAGGAATCTCTGATTCAACTAAAAGCGCTAAACTCTCACGATTAGGATAGCCGGGTTTATATTTTTTTACTGGCAAACCTTTGTACCACAATCCAACATTAACAAATGATTTAAAGTAATACGCGCCAATATCTAATTGGTCATACTTTAGCTCATGTCTGATATTAAAACTTGCACTTACAAACTCTTCTAATTTTGTTTTGCCCGAACCTCTTGCTGTTATAATATAACGGTATCCACCATGTATACTTCCTGAAATTGTTAAACGCTCTATATTACAAACCATACTTTCATTAGGTTGATAAAGATGCCTTCCCGAAAAGCCTATCCAATAATTGGTTGAATTAAATAAAGCTCCTAATCCCAAATCAAAATAGCTTACTTTATCTAAAGCTAATGCGTCTTGCGAAACAGAAGATCCAGTAATAAACTTGTGGTTAAATATCAGTTTTGTATTATCAATTTCCATCTGATTCATTACTAAAGAAACGCCACCACGGCACTCAGAATACTTCCCAACTTTGACGCGATATGCATAATTTACACCTTTCATAGTTGTAACTAAATTGGATGTACTGGATCTGTCTTGCAAAATAAAACCACCAATACCGCTGTTCATATTACTTACGTTGTAATCATAAGTTGCCATGTAAGTAGTAAAGGCTGTTTTAATTCCGGGCCATTGGTAACGATAATTGGCCGTAAATAGATGCTCATAGGTTAAACCTGTAAATGCCGGATTTAAATACAAAGGGGCTGCGTAAAATTGAATGAACTTTGGGTCTTGTGCAAAAAGCCCAATACTTGAATTAGGAATTATAAGTATGTAAATAAACTTTTTAAACATTATTTTTTTATAATTTTAAATTCAAGATCTTCATGTGATTTTTCGAATGCCAGAGGATCGATGTCTACCACCAATGTTGTATAACCTTCATATTCAACAATGGCTTTATAGGATTTTAATGGATTCATTACTAAAATAAACTTACCGGTTTTAGGATTTGAATTGTAAGTACCATTAATAGCTTTTCCTTCATTATCTAACAAGGTTATTTTTACTTTAGAAGGTACACCATCCTTATAAGCCATGCCGTGCTTAACTTTTAGATCGTTATCTCCAAAACGTGTGTCAATAGTATATATATCATTACTGCCAAAAGTTTCCTCTTTTAATGAAGAGTAATAACCTCTTTGACCATCCACACTTAAAACAAAAAAGATATCGTTACCAACATTATTGATAGGATAACCTAAATTCTCTGCTTTTGTAAATACATTTGTTTCAGGATCAAGAACACTTTTAAAAACATCATATTCACCCATGGTATTGTGGCCTTTGCTGCTATAATAGAGTGTTACGTTATCGGGGTGAAGGTATGGACTGTCTTCATCATAGGCTGTATTAATATTTGGTCCTAAATTAAAAGGCATTGCCCATCTTCCGTTTGGTAATTTTCTTAACCGATATATATCTTTACCTCCATAACCTCCGGGACGATTACTTATAAAATAAATTTCATTGGTATCATTACTAAAACAAGCACTGGTTTCAATAAATTGTGAATTTATTTCTTTACCCATTTTTTGTAATGGTTCCCACTTGTTATCAACTCCTAATTTTGTAATGTATAGATCGCCGGTTAAAAGGTCAGGTGCTGATCTGAAAACGATCATTCTTTGTCCGTCCGGACTGGTGGTCACACAGGCATCATTAGTTTCTGAATTGATCGGAGAACCTACATTCTCAGCTTTTTTCCATTTTCCTTTTTCTTTTACCGAAACATATACGTCTTCAAAATAATTTCCGTAAACATCTTTTTTATTTTTAGAACTTCCTTCTCTTCTTGATGTGAAATAAAGTGTATTCTCATCAGGTACAACTACTGGAACATAATCAGAATAAGCCGAGTTGATCTCTGGCCCCATGTTTTTAATGATAGAGCGGTGGGGCTTATTCATGAATAGCTTTGCAGACTTACAAACGTCTATTAAATAATTTGTTTCTTCAAAATTATGTAAATGTTTTTTTGAAACATCTTTATTGTAATCGGATAATAATTGAATGGCCTCATCAAAATTCCTTTGCTGATGTTTTATTTTTGCTAAATAAAACTTAGCATCTATTAAACCTGAAGTAGTTAAACTAGGAATAAAAATTTGCGCGCTATCAATTACATAATTTAATTTAAAGAAAGAGATTGCTCCGTTAACACCGGCTTTTTCGTTTTTAGGATCCAGCAGTAAAACTTGTTTGTAAAAACTCCAAGCTTTTAAATTATCATCACCATCAAAATCTAGTTGAGCCTTCTTTAACAACTCCTTAATTTGTTTTTTTATTTCTTTATTTTGCCCATTTACTATTCCTACAAAAAGTATCAAACAAAATAAAATACCACTCTTTTTAAACATAAATTTATTTTAACAATAACACGTCACCTGTTTTATTAAATGTTTTTCCATCAATAAACATTGCCGAAGTTTTCCAGAAATACACATCCTGTAACAAGATTTACAAAACCACCTCCGGTTCCAAGATCCCATAAATAAGTAAAGCCTGGCAGACTAGCATTTGTAAAAGTAATAGGTGCAATTTGACAGAGGGGGCAGGGCGGGGCAGCTAAGCTAGCAGTTAGAGGATTAACAATTGTTGGATTTCCGAAACTACAATAATTTAGGGCTTGTAATGTTATTTGAGTTTGGCAGTTGAACGTATTTTTGTGATAAGTATGTGTTATGGTTTGTCCTCCATTGGTATAAGTAAAAGCAACATTTCGCGAGCCATCGCCAAAATTCCATATAAAATCAGTAGCAGGACTAACATCCGTACTTGAATTGGTGAAAGACAATGTTTTTGGCGCACATGCTTGGGTAACATCGCCAATTGGGATCTGAATGGATGCATTTACAGGTTTTTCCGTAACCACCACACCTGTTAATGTACAATTGAGTAAAGAAATAATTAGGGTAATTACAAAGGTATCAACACTTGCGGCATAATTATGAGTAAGTATTGTATTGGCAGCATATGAGCCTCCGGCAACAATAGGACTCCCATCACCATAATTGATCGTATACTCTCCCCAACTGCTATTTGATTGAAAATTGAGATTATAAAAAAGACCGGTACAACTTGTAAAATAGGGTTTAGGAGAAAGGTTGCCTAAATAGTCGAAAACCAAAGGGCATTGGGCTTTTCCAAAAGTAGAAATGATGATAGAAATAAAAATCAGTAATTTTTTAATCATGCTACTTTCACTAGTTTCATTCTTTACAATTTGCAAGTTTGTAAGCCGGGTTCTGTTTCATCCTTCCGTTTAACGGGAAGGGTATATTCTATCATTTATCTTTGCGACCTACCCATTGCGGCTCCTGATTTCTCAGGATAAGACGAGCCGCCTTAACTACCGCAACCTATTTGGCCTTTCAACACCCGAGGTTTACCCAACACAATTATCACTAATCATGCTTGTGAGCTCTTACCTCACATTTTCACTATCACCAAACAACTTGCGTTGTAAGGCTACCTTGTTTTCTGTGGCACTTTCTGTTACAAAAACATTTCGATTTTTGCACCCACCCTTTCAAGTGGCGGATTGCCCTATGTTGCCCGGACTTTCCTCCAGGAGTATTACCTCCCGGCGATAGAACAACTTGCACTTAAATATACGAAATAAATGTATTTAAAGTTTAACATAATAGTTAACAAAATGCCATCACTTATTAAGAAAAAATTAAGTTCTTAATTGCAAAAAAACAAGATCATGTAAACGTATTATAAATAAAAAAGCCAACCGAAATTAACAGTTGGCTTTAAAAAATAATAGAGAAATGCCTAGAAAATCTTTGCTTCTAAACTAATTTCAACGTTAGCATCTTTTGGTAAACGAGCTGCTTGAATGGTTGCGCGAGCAGGGAAATCTGTTTTAAAATAAGAAGCATATACTTCATTTACATGCACAAAATTATTCATATCATTTAAAAAAATAGTTGTTTTTACAACATTGTCATAATTACATCCTGCAGCCTTTAAAATCGCTCCAAGGTAATCCATAACCATTTTAGTTTCTTCTTTAATAGGTACTTTAACCAGTTGCTTGCTTTGCAGATCCATAGCAATTACACCGCTAATAAACATACTGTCGCCAACAACTACAGCTTGGTTATAAGGCCCAATAGGCGCTGGAGCATCAGGGGTATTAATTATTTTTTTCATGATTTAAATTTTAAGGATAAACAAATATAAATAAAGATTTGAGAAATTACTTAACGTAATTTTAAACAATAGATTTGCATTTATAATTCAATTTTTGTTTATTTGTACTCGATAAATGAAAAATAAATTTTATAATATGTCTTTTAAACCTCGCAATTATTCTAATTGCTGGCATATTATTAATTGTATTATGCGCTAGTATTAGTACTCCGCCTGTTTCAAATTAATTTTTTATCAATTTTATTTTCCAAAAACAATGCAAACAATTTCAGATCTTGTATTAGACAAGTTAAACACATTAGTAATCATCGTTAACAATAAGGGCGATGTGGAATATATTAGCAATTCTTCAAAAGCAATATTAGGGTATGAGCCTCAACAACTTTTAGGTGACAATTGGTGGATTACCCCTCGCAGATCATTAGATGAGGGATATGCAGTTAAAGATAAAATTCTTTCGATAATGCTACATGATTCATATCAGATAGAGCAGGGGTTTGAGCATGCTTTAAAAACTTCACAAGGTCTTATTAAATGGTTTAAATGGAGTTCGGCAATTACAGGTGATGACAAGGTTATTGGCATAGGCATTGATATAACTGAAAAGAAAAAAGCCGAACAAAAAACCTTAAAAATAAACAGAACATTAAGAGAAAAAAATAAAGAAATCACAGATAGCATAAGTTACGCCAAAAACATACAACAGGCAATACTTCAGAGCGATTCGTTTTTAAAAACAAAATTTAAAGACGGATTTGTGTTATATCTCCCAAAAGACATTGTAAGCGGTGATTACTATTTCTTTTACGAGAACGAAGAAAATAAATATGTTGCCGCGATTGATTGCACCGGACACGGGGTGCCAGGAGCATTAATGTCTGTGATAGCCAATTCTCTTTTAAAGGAAGTATTTTACAATAAAAATCTTACCTCGCCCGAAGAAATATTATATGCATTAGACGAGTTATTATTTGAATCACTCAACAAAAATAATCAAGATGAGATCCGTTATGATGGCATGGATATTTCACTTTGTTCAATTAATAAAAAAACAAATATTTTAAATTTTGCGGGAGCAATGCGTCCAATGTTTTTAGTAAGAGAAAATGAACTGACGGAGATAAAGGGTAGTAAATATCCGCTTGGCTATTATTTTGAAAAAAAACAATTTAGTTTAAATACAATTCAGCTAAAAGAGAACGATCAATTATATTTAACAACAGATGGGTATGCCGATCAATTTGGAGGAAACAAGAATAAAAAGCTGAACCGCAAGGCATTTAAAGAGTTATTACTTTCATTAAACGGCATGAGCGGTGATGAACAAAATTCTTTTTTAGATTACTCATTAAGGAATTGGAAACAGGATGAAGAGCAAACAGATGATGTTTTGGTGATTGGTATAACTATATAACTAAAAACGTATACCAATTAAACAAACGTCGTCAACTTGCTCTAACTTGCCTTTCCAGTTTTCGAAATTTTGAATTAATGCTTTAGACTGATCGGCTAGTTGCAGAGAACTGACAGCTAATAATTGTTCGTTTAATTGTTTGTATTTATACTTTTTACCTTTTGGCCCGCCGAACTGATCGGCGTATCCGTCTGTATATAGATACAGCGTATCGCCTTTTTGAATTTGTATTTCATTTAATTTAAAAGGTTCTAACCTTTCTCCTTTACCAACCGGCATTTTGTCTTTTGGTAATTCAATGATCTCATCCTTTCTAACGATCACGGGTGAGTTATTAGCAGAGGCATAGGTGATCTTATTTAAAATTTTATCGATACATAAGATCACCCCGTCAAAACCATCCTTTTGTTCTTCTTTACTTATTGAATTGATCAAACGCTCACGGGCATAATTTAAAATTTCGTTCGGCTCAAAAATTAATTTTTCGTTAATAGCCTCGCTTAAAAAACCAATATTCAATAAACTCATAAACGCACCAGGTACACCATGTCCGGTAGAATCACAAACGGCTAAAAAGAATTTATTATCTTGCTCACAAGCCCAATAAAAATCGCCCGAAACAATATCTTTAGGTTGAAACAAAGTAAAATAATTATCCTTGCCTAATTGTGCTGCTAAAAAATCGGCATGAGCTAGTAGGGTATATTGAATCCTTTTTGCGTAGTTAATTGAATCGGTAATTTCTTTATTCTTATTTTCGATTATCTCTTTTTGTTCTTCGGTTTGTTTATTTTTAATTTCAATAATGTCTTTTTGTTTACGGATAATTCTGAATCGATTAAAAATAACAATTCCGAAAACAAATACTAAAATAAAGCCAACGGTAAGGGCAATTTTAAACAATCTATCTTTTTCAATTTGCGCTTTATTTGCCTTTATTTTTTCATCTTTAAGCAAGTTTCCTTGGGCATTTTTTATACTATCTCTAACTGAACGCTTATTAAATTCAAATTCAATTTCTTTTTTATGTAGTTCGTCTTTGGAATTAGATTCATATAATATTTCGGTTACAGCCATTAATTTTTCATGAGCCTCTAAGGCTTTTTTTGGCTCGTTTGTTACTTTATAAAATGCCGAAAGATCTTTATAAACAGCTTTTAAAATAGGATAATCTTCAATTTCAAGAGCAAGTTTTTCTGTCTTTAAGTAGTATGGAAGAGCCATTTTATAATTTTTCTTTTTAAAATAGATCTCTCCAATATCCATTGAAGATGTGCATTCCTCATAGGGATTACCAATAGATATGGACAATTCATTATTCTTGATGTAATTAGCTAAAGCGTCATCCAGCTTGTTTAACGCCATATAGGCATTACCAATGTTACCATAGGCTGAGCAGACAC
>JBEIEI010000080.1:0-12272 GCA_040382975.1 Flavobacteriales bacterium | reverse complement strand
TTTCCAGCTTTACAAACTTTTAAAACCAGTTCAATTTCATGATGAAGATCTTTGGTAAAATCCGGCATATAAAATTCTTCTTCCTTTAACAAGGCTGTATCCGGCTTCATAAAAAAAACCGGTTCTGTAGGTAGATCTGCCTTCATTTCTTTTGCGTGCTCGGCATAATTACGCCCTATACAAATTATTTTCATAGGTAAGTTCTTTTCGAGGTAAAAAGCAAAGATAAAGCAAATTTTTCATCTTTATTTGGTACATTTATACTCTAAATTTATGGAACAAAAATTCGATATTATAATTGTTGGCGGAGGCATAGTTGGTCTTGCTACCGCCTATAAACTTTGCACTTACCATCCAAACAAAACTATTTTAGTTTTAGAGAAAGAAAAAGAAGTTGCACAACATCAAACATCCCACAACAGTGGCGTGATACATAGCGGGATATATTACAAGCCCGGCTCTTACAAAGCTAAAAACTGTACTGATGGCAGAAGAGAACTAGTGCAATTTGCAAAGGATTACAAAATAGCTCACGACATTTGCGGAAAATTAATAGTTGCCACCGAAGAAAGTGAATTGGCGCACATGAACAAAGTGTTTCAAAACGGTATTGCAAATGGCGTAGAAGACATGGAGATCATTGACCCAAAGCGTATAAAGGAAATAGAACCATTTTGCGAAGGCATTGCAGGTATTCGTGTTGGATGCACCGGTATTATTGATTACGATCAGGTAGCAAAAAAATACAAAGAGCTGGTTAATGCAAAAAACAATGGTAGCAAAGTATTAACCTCACAAGAAGTTGTAGGCTTTGAAAGAGGCCAAGACAGCACAACTGTAATTACAAAAACCGATAAATTTATTGGTAAATACATTATCACCACTTCGGGTTTACAAGCCGACAGAATGGCTAAAAAAGAAGGTCAGAAAAGTGATGCCGCTATCATTGGTTTTAGAGGTGATTATTACGACCTAACAGAAAAAGGATTACATAAAGTAAAAAATTTAATTTACCCGGTACCAAACCCTAAATTCCCATTCTTGGGCGTGCATTACACGCGAATGATACATGGTGGTGCCGAATGCGGCCCAAATGCAGTATTTGTATTTGACCGAGAAGGTTATAGCAAAACTGCATTTAATTTTAAAGATACCATTGATGCTTTTGGTTTTAAAGGTACTTGGAAATTTTTTGGTAAACACTGGCGCTTTGGTTTAGATGAATACCGTGGTGCATTTAGCAAAACGTATTTCTTAAACCGTTTACGTAAATTAATTCCAACTTTAGAGATGGATGATATTGTTCCCGCTCGTTGTGGAATTAGAGCAATGGCATTAGGGCCTGAAGGAGAGATGTTAGACGATTTTAAAATTGAAAAACATGGTAATGCCATGCATGTCATAAATAGTCCAAGCCCTGCTGCAACAGCAAGTTTAGCCTATGGCAACGAAATTGCTTTAATGGCAACAGACTATTTTAATTTGAAATAATAATTTATGAGAAATAAAAACTTAAAAGGTACAGGTGTTGCAATTGTTACCCCATTTACGAAAAAAGGAAATGTTGATACAGAAGCGTTGAGTAAGATCGTAAAACATTTACATAATGGTAAAGTTGAATACATTGTTGTTTTGGGCACCACCGGCGAAACCGCCACTCTTAGTAAGGAAGAAAAACAATTGGTGATTGAAACTGTAATTAAAGCAAACGCAAAAAAATTACCATTAGTAATTGGTATTGGCGGAAACAATACTGCCGAAGTATTAGAAACGATAAAGAACACCGATCTTAAACCTTTTGAAGCGATTTTATCGGTTGCCCCATATTACAATAAGCCAAATCAAGAAGGGTATTACCAACACTACAAAGCAGTAGCTCAATCAACAAAAAAAGATATTATTTTATATAACGTTCCCGGGCGTACCGGAAGTAATGTTACTTGGGAAACTCAGGTAAGAATTGCAAAAGATTTTAAAAACATTGTTGCAACAAAAGAAGCCAGTGGCAGCATAGAGCAAATAATGAAGATCATTAAAAATAAACCAAAAGATTTTTTGGTAATTAGTGGCGATGATAATTTAACACTCCCGGTAATTGCTGCCGGTGGTGTTGGCGTTATTTCTGTTGTAGCAAATGCCTTTCCTAAAGATTATAGTGAAATGGTAAGATTGTGTTTGAAACACAAATTTGATGATGCTCAAAAATTACATTATGGTTTATTAGATATTACTGATCAATTGTTTGTAGACGGCAATCCGGGTGGCATTAAATACGCACTAAGCCTATTAAAAAAATGCGATCCCTATTTACGTTTACCCTTATGCGAACCAAATGATAAAGTAAAACAAACCTTAGCACAACTTATAAAAAATTACTAATGAGTAAGGTAAAGATATTAGACACCCTTCAAATAGACCAAAAATTAAGTCGATTGGCTTATGAGGTGTATGAGAACAATTTTGCTGAAAAAGAATTGTTAATAGTTGGCATTGATGGAAATGGCTACAAAGTAGCTAATCATTTATGCGAAAAATTAAAGAAAATATCGCCATTAAAAATTACCTTAGGTAAAATTAAGTTAAACAAAGATAGGCCATGGGAAGGCGAACCCATAACAGATTTTGAAGACAAAGCTTTTGTAAACAAAACTATTATTTTAGTAGATGATGTTTTAAATAGCGGCAAAACATTAATGTATGCCGTTAAATTATTTTTAGATAAGCCGGTAAAAAAAATAAACACAGTCATTTTAGTGGATAGAAGTCATACACGCTTTCCAGTGAAGGCAGACTTTGTTGGATTGAGATTAAGCACTACTCTGCAAGAACATATAGAAGCAGATTTTTCAAAAAAAGGAAAAGAAACCGTTTATTTAGTTTAAGTAATTGACAGATCCATCAAAAATATCGCATCAAAAACAAATTCAGGATCTAAAACTGAATGCATTACTTGAGGTAACAAAAGCAATTAATAATAATTTTTCTACCGGACAATTACTCGACCTGTATCAGGAAATTTTAGAAAATCGTTTGGGTGTTGGAAAGCTAGTACTTTTTAGTTTTGAAACCGAATGGAAATGTTTACTTAAATATGGTATTAACAAGGAGCTAGGCGCTATTCAATTTGAAGAAGAACTGCTTTCTATAAGCGAAATTGAAACAATAAACTATAATAAGGGAGAATTAAGTAAAGAATTTGAAATTGTAATTCCTGTTTTTCATAAGAAAACACCTTTAGCGTATGTTTTATTAAGTGATGTGAATGAAGAAAAACTTGAATTAAGCGCAGCGATAAAACATTTACCTTTCGTTCAAACGCTTACCAATATTATTGTTGTAGCCATTGAAAATAAAAAATTATTTAAAGAGAACATTCAGAAAGCACAAATAAATAAAGAATTAGAGTTGGCAAAAAGTATGCAGCAAATGCTTTTTCCAAAAGATCTGCCAAACTCTGATGGATTATTGGTTGCCGCAAAATATTTACCGCATCAACAAGTTGGTGGCGATTATTATGATTTTATAAAATTAAATAATCACGAATTTGTTTTTTGCGTTGCTGATGTTAGTGGTAAAGGTGTTGCCGCTGCTTTATTAATGAGCAATATACAAGCTACATTACAAAGCTTAATTACTTTTACCCACAACCTAAAAGATATTATAATAGAGCTTAACAAACGTGTAATTACCAATGCTAAAAACGAAAAATTCGTGTCGTTATTTTTAGCAAAATTAAACACCAAAAGTCAGCAATTAACCTACATCAATGCCGGCCACAACCCTCCTATTTTATTTTATGAAAATAAATTTAGTGAGTTAAGTAATGGTTGTCCGCTTTTAGGCATTGCAGAGATCTTGCCGGTTATAAATGTTGAGATCTTTAATTACACTTCTGAATTTACATTGTTATGTTATACCGACGGATTAACAGACACTATTAACTCCGAAAAAGAAAGTATCAGTGTTGAATCTATCGAAGATCTAATAAGAAAAAATAACAAATCAACTCCCGATTTTTTAAATAAGGCCATTTTGTTTTACGCCGAAGAATTTAAAGGAGAGGTTGAATTTCCGGATGATATTGCCTTGTTAACACTAAAGGTAAGCGACCTTAATTTTTAAAATTAGATCTTAACCTTTTCTTTCTTTTTATAGTATAGATCTATAGATACTAAAGCCGCAAGGAACGACCAAAATGGCAAGGAAAGTTTATCGGTATCTAAGAAATTATTTAAAAAGCCATGAACAAAATAAGTCATCAAGCCCAAGAATATTCCTATAACCAATATTTTAATTTCTGGTTCGGCTACAGAATACACTAACTTATAACCCAAAGAAGTGCTATAAAATAATATTGCAATTACTATGAGCAATCCCATTACCCCTTGTTCTGATAAGGGCCCCAAATATTCGCTATGTGCGTTACCATTAGTGCCAAAATTTGTACTAATAATAGTTCGCTCGCTACTTAACTGATAAGGTGCATATTTAAACATGTAAGTTCCGGGTCCCCAACCTAAAACTGGTTTATCTTTCCACATACGAATAGCACAGCTCCAACGATTTAATCGCTCTAAGTTCGAAGCATCTGTTGAAATATTTGAAACAGATTCTATATTATTTGAAAAGCTACCCTCGGCATCTGTATTATTTCTTCCGAGTGCAATAAAAATTTCTGTTTGAAAAACGTAGAATAAACTTCCAAAAACTATTAATGCTAAAACGATCGTTCTAAATTTTATTTTTAAAAAAAGTGAGATAAGAATTGATATGGCCACAATTAAACTTAACCATCCTGCCCTAGCAAATGATAAAACAATGGCAAGGGTAAATAAACAAAACAATGCAAGGGCAAAAATCCTTAAATATTTTGGGATACTTTTTATAAATGTAAAACTTAACATTACCGGAATAAACATGGCTAATGCCGCCCCATAAGCAGTGTGATCGTTATAAAAAGGAGAAACAACCCAGTCTGCAGCCTTATCGTTAAAATTAAATTTAGCATGCTGAAAAATAGTATAAAACACTACTAAAGCCAATGCAGAAGAGTACGCGAAAATAAAATTGATAACATTTTTTTTATTTTGAAATAAATGCGGCATGATAATGTAACAACTAAAAACAAACCACAAGCGAGAAATTAGATATTTAAAAGAAATTATTACTTCGGTGCTTGTTAAAGAAGTAAAGAACATCCATGCTAATTGAATTATAATTAAAAGAGTAATTGGATGATTAAGGAATTTTTTATCTGTAATGCGTGAACTGAGTTCATTAAAGAGATAGAGCAACATAACTCCTGCCATTAATGGCTCAGAAGGTAAACTTAGGTCCATTCCATCAGATAAACCTAACTCTTTTAAGGTTATTGATAGTGGGGTGCAAAAAGCTAAAAAGAAAACTAATTTTTGTAAATTAAATAGTGCAGTGTAAACAATGATCAATACAACCGGAATAGCATTATAAATATAAAAAAGATCTTTCTTGTACGCTAAAACATAAGCGTTACCAAAGATGTAAGCTAAAATTAAAATTTGAAATAAATATGTTTTTAAATATTTTGTCAATTTAGAACAATTCCTTTGAACGGTTTTTATATAAAAAGAAAACCAAGGTCATTAAAAATGCAGATAAAGACGATATCATAACAATTACCCATCTAATTGGAGTGCATTTTTTATCTTGTAAATTAGGTTTGCTTACGTAAACATAAAAATCCATATCACCACTAACATCCAATAAATAAGCATCATTCTTAATTTTTATTTGGGTATATGATTTTAAAGTTGATTTAACTCTTCCATCTAAAACTTTTAATTCAGTTCCTTTTTCTTTTATTCCTTTTACTGTTAATTGGGCACTTTCATTTAAGCTCGAACCTGTAGAAAGTTGCTTACTTAAATATTTAGCCTGATCGTTTTCATCTAAAATATTATATTCTGTTTTAATTTTTAAAATAGAAGTACTTAACGAATCGAGCTCTTTAGACTGAATGTCAATTACCTTTTTGGTATTTTCGAGATATTGATTAACAATTTTTCTTTTAGATTCTTTTATTAATTGATTGGTATTTAAAACCAATGCAGCGTTTAATTTTTGTGCAAAGGCAGGATCTTCATCCTTAATAGTAATATCAATAGATTCATAAATGGTTGGAGAAATTAATACATTTTCCATGTACATAAAATCAAATAATGCTTTTCCCCCTTTGGTACTAAGAGTATCAACCCCGTATCTAGAAAACAGATTAAAGTCCTTCGCTATTTTTAGTTTTACATCCTCGCTTAAAAAATATTGCAACAATTGCTCACTTGGAGATTCTTCTGAATTGCGAAATAAGTTAACAGGGTATACTACCGAATTAGATTTAAACTTTTCTTTGATCAAAAATGATGCACCATAAGATAATACAGCAGCACCAATTACCACTAAAACAAATACTTTTTTGTTCTTAAAAATGGTTTTTATAATACTCAACGAATCAAACTTTTCCATAACAGTTAGTCTTGCAGTTTTATTTTATTAAACTTTTCACGAAATAAGAGAAAAAGAAATCCTAATAAATTACTTGCAATTACAGTAATGCTTAGGATCAATAATCTATTCGGTTTTGCTTTATACTCATTCGGCTTAGCCTTTTCAACAACAAATTTAATTGGCAAACTTGTATTATAATTCACAAGAGCCTCGTCGTACTTAGCCTTAATATCGGGGTATTTAAAACTATATTTTTCTAAATTATCGTGAATGTTTTGGTAAGCGCTACCATATTTTTTTAGTGTGTCTAATTTAGCTTCAAGGCGGTTAATAGCGCCTGCATCATTTTTCTCAAGAGCCTTTGCATAACTTTTTGTGTAAGCTTTTACCTGCTCTTTGTAATGTAAAACGCCTAGTTTTCTTAACACATTTAAACTATCTTCCAGCTCCTTCATTCTAAGCAAGGTATTATCGTACTCTTCTTTTACGATCTTTAAAACACCGGCGGTTATTGTTTTAGTCATTTCGTGTTTAACAGTATCGCAATAATCTGTAATGCCGTTTGCAATTTGCGCTGCACCATTGGCTGTATAATCATATACCTCAACCTTTACACTATTAAATTCTGTCCTTTTAATGGTAACCATATCATCCCACTTCAATTTTAAATAATGATAACCAAAAACGGTATCTTTTATTTTCCATCGATCCCAAAGATCATAAGCATTGGCTACTTTTAATTTTAAAGCATCAGAACTTAGGAACTGGATCAATTTTTCAACATCATCTTCATCCCCAATTTGCATATAATCTTCCTGATTACCAGAATTAGGTTCGATAACTAATTTTGAAACTGAAAATTGTCGGGATGCAAACAAAACAGCAGTAGACTTATATTGTTTTGGCATTAAAAAAACAAGAATTCCGGTAACAAGTGCACTTGCTATTGTAATAAGAAGAAAAGTTTTCCTCCACTTAAATATCTTTAGTATTAATTCTTTAGCTGAAATCTCTTCAATCATATTTATTTATATTTTATGAAACGTAAAACGGATTTAATGCTTATCATCCCTGTAACAAAAGCCAATAAGCCACTAAATATAAGCATTATTATGAAATTATATATCCAAAAACCGGTTAAATTCATGGTAAAATAATTGGCAAAAACAATCCCAACTATAAAAAAGAACAAGGATAACAGTAAGCGTTTATTAAAATGAAATTTAAACACTCTATAGGAGATAAAAACCTGTATTAAGCAGGTTAAAAATTGAGTAACCACACTGGCAACAGCGCTACCAAGAGCATAAAACTGAGGGATCAAAATAAAATTTAAAAGCAAGTTTATTAAAATACCACTTATAGCCATTAAATTTAAATACTTTAAATTTCCATTAGCCGTTAAAAGAGTTCCAAAAATATAGGTGATTGAAATAGCTGTAAAGCAACTCATTAACAGCGCTAAGATCTGATAACCCTCTGAATTGCCTTTGTATAAAACTTCGCAAAACCTATCCGCATAAAAGAAACTGCTAATAGAAACAATCAATGCCGGGGTTAACAACAAGGTGAAAGCTAATTTTACGATCTTTTCAATATTTTCTTTGTTTTTTAACATCCTGCTAAACAGCGGCAACAGTTGTACCGAAAATAAATAGGCGATCATGTTAGCCGCATCCAACAATCTAAATGCTTTAGCATAAATACCACTTTGTTCTTTTCCTAAATTACCCGGCAAAATACGTTCGATCATGACACTGTCTAACCGGTTATAAAACGTCATTAATAAAACTAAAATAGCAAACGGAAAACTTTTTTTAAGGATCATGCGGTTAAAAGCCCAGTCCCAATTAAGTTTAAACGTGTGTGTTTTATTTAAAACAACTAAAAAGCCAATTAGCGCAGTTAGGCCGTAACCTATTGTTTGCGCATAAACAAAGCTCATTACATCTACCTCAAAACCAAAAAGATTAAACATTAAGGCGGCAACAATAATGATCATAATTACACGGTCTAAAACCGACATGATACTGTCTAAACGAAATAAATGAAGAGCCAATAAATTAGATCTTAAAAAAAGAATAAAACTCAAAAAGAAATTATTGATACAAAGGATAACTAAAAGCTTAATGTATCGCACCTCAAAATCTAACACAAAAAAACCAACCAATAAGGTAACAGAGATATAAAGCAAGCCTAAAACAAACTTCAAACTAAGCATTTTGCTAAAGTGTTTGCTTAATAAATGACTGTGTTGAGCAATATTTTTATTATTAAAATTGGTTAAACCAAAGTCTAATAAAATATTTATTAGAAAGGAGAAGTTAAATAAAACAAAGTACTCGCCATAGCTAACATTACCAACTTTCATCTGAACGTTAGGCTCGATGGCTAATATCCAAAATGGCTTAATTAACAAATTAAGTATCAGCAGGATAGCTAAATCAAATATGAATTTCTTTTTTTGCACAAAAGCAGCAAATATAGGCTTTTTTATGGTTAAAACTAATCTAAATTCATAGATTTGCTGGGTGCAAATAGTTGTAAATACCCGAATTTTATTGAAAGATCGCCTTGAAGGCATGGGCTGGTTCGCCTACCAAACTTTAAAAGAGATCACAACCAAAAATCCGGATGTGCATTTTGTGTTTTTGTTTGATAGAAATTTTAACGAAGAGTTTATTTTCTCTGACAATATTACACCGCTTATCCTTTCGCCACAAGCAAGACACCCATTTTTGTATTATGCCTGGTTTCAACATTCTGTTAAAGTACTGCTAAACAAAATGCAGCCCGACCTGTTTTTATCCCCTGACGGTTTTTTATCATTAGGTGCAAAGTGCAAGCAATTACCGGTTATTCACGACATTAATTTTTTACACCATCCTAATGATAGTAAATGGCTAACCGCCAAATACTACAATTATTATTTTCCAAAATTTGCTAAAGAGGCCACAAGAATTGCCACTGTTTCTGAATACAGCAAACACGATATTGCAAAAAATTACGGAATTAATGAAGAAAAAATAGACGTAGTGTATAACGGTATCAACTCCTTTTTTAAACCTTTGGATGAAGTTTCAAAACAACAAACAAAACAAAAATATGCTGCCGGAAAAGATTATTTTATAAATGTAGGTTCGCTGCATCCTCGTAAAAACATTCCAAATCTTATTCGCGCTTTTTCTTTATTTAAAAAAGAAAGCAATTCAGATCTTAAATTAGTTCTCGCGGGTCCAAACTATTGGGGCGTTTCAGAAGTTCATAAAGTAATTAGTGAAACAAATTTAGAAGATGATGTGATCTTTACAGGAAGATTGGCCGATGAAGAATTAAATCTTGTATTAGGCAGCGCGTTTGCGTTAACATTTGTACCTTATTATGAAGGTTTTGGAATACCGTTAATTGAAGCCATGCAAACCAATGTGTCAATAATTACAAGCAACGTAACCAGTATGCCTGAAATTGCAGGTGATGCAGCTCTTTTAATAAACCCACTTGAAGTGGTAGATATAAAAAATGCCATGATGCAATTATTGGAGAAACCAGAGTTGCGTGCCGATATGATCTTGAAAGGAAGTTCGCAAAAACAAAAATTTTCATGGGAAAAAAGTGCCGATCTGTTGTGGCGGTCTGTTTTAAAAACAGTTAACTCAAATTAAGGATATCTAACACCTTTTTTGTGGTTCCTGATTTTTTTTGGAAATACAAATTTAAATTCGATTCGATCTCTTGTAATTCAGTATCATTAGTTAAATAGTTAGTTACTGCCGCAAGTAATTGATCTGAAGAAGAAATATTTTTTGCGGCTTTTAATTCAATAAGTTCTGTTGCTTCGTTATATTTATGATAATCGTTACCATAAAAAACAACCGGTTTAAAATAAACGGCAGGTTCTAAACAGTTATGGATCCCTTCGTTTAATCCTCCGCCAATATAGGCTACAGAGGCATAATGGTAAATTTTAGACAAAACTCCAATAGTGTCAACAATTAAAATTGGGACGTTAGCATTTAATTTTTGTTCGGAAAATAAACTGAAAGACAACTGGTTTTTAGTAAGCAAATTGGTGAGTTTAATAATGTTCTTTTCCTCCACGTCATGTGGCACAATTATAAATTTAAGATCCGGTAAACTCAATGCCTTAAATGCTTCAATAAGCAACTCTTCATCGGCAGACCATGTGCTACCTGCCACAAGCACTTTACTATCACCACAAAATTCCTTTATAACTGGTAACTCAACAAAACTATTTTTAACTTCAATAACTCTGTCAAATCGGGTATCACCGCATACTTCATAGCTTGTAATATTAATTTGCTTTAACAATTCACCCGATGCCTCATCTTGAATGAACAGTTTATTAAAACTTGTTAGGGATCGCCTAAAGATAGCGCCATACCATTTAAAAAAAGGATGATGCGGTTTAAACACTGCGGATATTAAATAAGTTGGAATGTTTTGTTTTTTTAACTCGAACAAAAAATTTAACCAAAATTCGTACTTGATAAAAAGCGTGGCTTTTGGTTTTACAATATTTATAAAATCTGAAGCATTACTTTTTGTATCTAAAGGCAAATAGCAAATAACATCTCCACCACTCCAATCCTTAAAAACCTCGTAACCACTTGGCGAAAAAAAACTTAAAACAATTTTATAACCGGGATGTTTTTTTTTAATGGATTCAATTAATGGCCTACCTTGCTCAAACTCGCCGTAAGACGAACAATGCACCCATAAAACAGGTGCTAGATTTAATGCGGAAATTTTTTTTGATAAATTTTCTCTCCAATTTTTTCTACCGTTTACCCATTGTTTAGCCTTTAGTTTATTTAAGGAAGCCAGGTTAATTACCAAGCCGTATAAATGAATAACTAAATTATATAAGAACATGGTTTAGTAATTAATTGTAATAAAACTCGTTTGGTGTTTTTTTATACAACGGCAATATCCAACCAAATCTTAAACCATAAAGCATATCCAGTCTTTTTTTTGCATCAGGAAGCCCGGTATCATAGTTTAATTTTCGTACACTTTGAGTAAAAGCCTGATAGCCTTCAATTCCAAAATAAAAATTTAAAAGTCTGTTATCGCTTAAATACATATATCCTAAAAACTGAGTAACCGAAAATCCACTGCTTAATCTATCATACCCATAAACAAGGTCGCCTTTTACTGCAGCAATTTTTTGTTGAGCATCGTATAGTTTTATTTTAGATTGAAAATATCCGGCGCCAACATTAAACATAAAACCCGAATTTGGATTAGGTGCCCAAAATTTTAATACCCGTCCTGCAGTTAAATGAATACCCACCCCACGTTCTGTAACGCGCAAATCTGCAGGAAAACCTTCATTGTCTGCAATTGATCCGTCTGAATTCTTTAATTGAACTAAAACATCTTCTTTTACATTTCTACCAAAAAAATAATTTGATTCTGCACCAAACAGCCAATTTCGTTTAGTTTTTATCATAAAGGACCCACCAATATTTAAATTTGGCCCAAAACGTTGAGATAGATCTCCGGCAGGAATATGCCCGCCAAAATGGATGCTAGCCATTGGAATAAAAATCTTAGTTGAATCAATTTGAGAAAAACTGAAAAGAGAAATGGAAAAGAAAACAACTATTAGCTTCATAACGTCTCTAAATTTACTTGATATATTTAACTAAAAAAAACAAAATAGCTATCTATATTTTCACTTTGGATCCTACTAAATTTTCAACTTAAAGAATCGATACGGTTTTTGTAGGTGGTAATTTTGGTGTTTTTAGTGTCACTTTCAACTAACC
>JBEIEI010000079.1:0-12391 GCA_040382975.1 Flavobacteriales bacterium | reverse complement strand
TTAACTTCCTTTTTAATTTGCACGATTGCATTCCGGCTCCACGAAATATTATCTGCGGAGGCAGATATCTCTATTGTATGCTTAACTCCTTCAATAGAACCTAATTCAAAGGAAGTATTCTCAATTACTTTCCAATCGCCGTTATCTCTTCGGTAACGGTAATACTGTTTACTTGGCTTATTAAAAAACGGACTGTAAAAATAAATAGAGATATCGCTTTGGTTTGAACTTAAGGTAATGGTATCGCTTGTTGTATTTAAATTTTTTCCGTCAACATAAATGTAATTTATAACAACAGGCTTTAATACAGGATCAAAATTTTTAATGTCAGATAAGTTAGCAATTGAAATGCCTCGAGCAGTTGATATACAAACATTTTGTTCATTTAAAGTAATATCGTTAATAGAATTTGAAGGTAAGCCGGTTGACTTATTTAAAACTTTTATTGGTTGCAGATCTTTATCACAAATAAACACACCATCTAGGGTTCCTAACCAGATCTGATCGTTAAACATTTTAATTTTTTTAACGCCATTTAACCTCAAATTGCCAACTTGTTGAATTAATTTTTTTGCATGTACATCTGTTATTCCGGCTTCGTGCGCTGCATAAAGCTTTCCGTTGATCAAAGCGATATCGTTAATTTTATAATTTAATTCAGGACTAACCACGTTCTGATACTTTTTAGTTTTAAAATCATAAATAAAAAACCCAGTACTGGTGGCCACAAATAAAGAATTATCATCTTTTAATAAGGCATTAACCGATACACGATAATCAGGAAATGAGATCAGTGTATCCAGCGTTTTTGATGCATCGCCATTACACAGGAGGATATTTGCCTGCCAATCGGCCACTATACTTTTATTATTGCTAAGAGGCAAAAACTGTTTTACAATAATTGGTTTAAAGCGATAGATCTTCTTAGAATCAGAAAATAAAGAAGAACTCATGTCAAATTGACTGCGTTTAAAATAATAAATTGTATTATTTATCTCGCTAATACCATTTATTGGTTCTGTAATAAACTCGTCAGGGTGCGATAATACTTTTGTTTGATTGCTATTGACGTTTAGCCCAAACAAGCCGTTGCTAGTTGCGGCAAACAATAAATTTTGTTTAAAGTACACCTCATTAACGTTTAGTACTTTATTTTTATAATTAAAATTTATGGATTTAAAAAAAGGATTTTGTATAAAGTAAACACCATCGCTATAGGTACCAACCCAAATATTTTGCTGTTTATCTTTATAAATACAATTAATTAAAGTTGGTGGTATGCCTAAAATATCAAAAACATCATAGGTAATTTCGTTTTGATATAAATACAAATTCTCATCAGGATAGGATGTAAACCAGATCCGACCGTAGTCATCAGAAATCATCTTAGTGATGCTTTTCTCTCCACCCAACTGAAAGGTAATGCCTTTGTTTTTATACTTAGGGGTTATTTCGTTTTCAATTTTATTGTTATTTAAAATAAAAAATTTACCCGCGCTTCCAATGATCAATTTTCCGTCCTTAGATTGTGTTATGGAATTGATCTTAATGTTTTTTAAAACTTCTAATCTTTTTTGGGTTCCATCTGAGGCATCGTATAAACCATCCGATCTGCCAACCAAAATTTTATTATCGAGAGTCTTAAAAACACAAAAAGCCTGATTAATATCATTCTTCTTAGTTTTAAAATCATCCGGCATTTTTTTTCCGGTTGCAAGATCTATGATTACAATTCTAATTTGAGTAGTTAATAAATAAGCGTATTTATCGGTAATAATAAAATTATCCGCAGCGCTGGGATATTTTAAATTTTTTTCAAAATGATAATTTTTAGTTTTAAGATTAAAATTGGCAATCCCTTCATCTCTTATTGATAACCGCAACTCAGAAGCATTTTTTAAGGAAACGTTTAATAAGGCATTACTTTTTAAACTATCTATGTTCAGTTTATCAAACTTATAACCATCATAAAAATAAACACCATTTTGAGTGGTAAAATACATTAACCCATTTTGGTGCTGCTCAATATTAAAAATATTAGAATTGTTTAATCCCTCTTCGCTTCCAAGTTTTTGAAAATTAAAAGAAGGTGTTTGTGCTTTGGCTAAAACCAAAGTTAATGCAAATAAAAAAAACAGATATTTAGTTGCAGACTGAATACTTTTAAATATTATACTTATAATCAAAACTTAAATTAATCAATAAAGTATAAAAATACAAAAAGCCCATAAATGGGCTTAGTATTTGAAAGAAGTTTTAAACTATTTAGGTGAAACAGATTTTGTTTTAATGAATTCAGAAAACTCCTGAATACGTGCTTTACTAACCTGAACGTGAGTTCCATCGCTTAAGATAACCTCACCACCTTCGTTATTGCTATACTCTTTTACATAATTAACGTTTATAAGAGCAGAGCGGTGAATTCTAAAGAAATCGTTTGTTGGCAAAATGGCTTCAAACTCTTTTAAGGTTTTACTGGCTACTATCTTTTTTTGACCATTTAAAAACAGGTTAGTATAGTTATCGCTTGCCTCTAACCAAACGATATCTTTAAAATCAACCAAAGTAAATCCTTTACTATGACTGATCAAAACAATGTTTTTGTCCGTTTCGGCTTTACCTGCCGTTACTGCAGGTTTTGCTTCGTAATGCTGAACTACTTTACGAATTGCGCCCTGCAATTCACTTAACATTAATGGCTTTAATAAATAATCGGTTGCACCGGCTTTAACCGCAGTTATGCCATGCTCGCTGTAAGCAGTTAAAAACACAACACAAAAATCGCGATTGTAAATACCTTCCAGCATCTGAAAACCATTCATACCGGGCATATTAATATCTAAAAAAACAACATGTGGTTTTAATTCCTGAATTTTTAATTTTCCTTCGGGGCCACTTGCTGCTTCGCCAACTACTTCAATTTCGCTGCAATAATTTTGAAGCATACTGCGCGTATTGCTTCTACTATCTTCCTCATCATCTATTATAACTGCGGTGTATTTTTGCATAAAACTAATTTTTTACTAATCTAAACATTAATATTAATGAAAATTTTCGACTTATTGAAACAGTATTTTTAATGAGTGAACGGCTAATTTTAGACATTTATACTAAAACTTCGTAGATCTTATATTTATTAAAATAAGTGTTTAAAAGCGTATGGGCTTCCTTTAAAAGACTGTCTTCGGTATATTTTGCACCTAACTGTTTGCTGGCAAGAATGGCAGAATTTATACCTGCTTCGGTATTTGTTTTGCGAATTGATTTTTCAAGAAAATACAAACCAAAGGCTTTATCTTTTATTATCCCAAGATGTGTTATCATAAAACTTAAAGCATAAAATGCTTTTTTATTTAGAATTATGTGTTGACTTAACTTTTTATTTACCGGTAATTTATTAAAGGGATTTTTAATTTCTTTTTGGGTGATAAAGTATTTTTCCCAAGCATGCTTTTCTTTTTGTTCTTCTAACACAATTAGACCCTGAAAACTTTCGCCATAAATACTGATCCATCTTAATTTTCTGCGCAATTCATGAACTTGTTTTTCCATATCAATGAAACCTTTTGGAAATTCATTAAAAAATTCACAAGCCTCAATTAATTCAGATCTAATTTCTTCATGCAACTTTAAAACAATAGTTTTATCATTAAAATTTATTTTAAACTCCTTATTCATTTGGGCTAGTTCGGCCAAATAAAAATCATTCTTACTTAATTTAGTGTTAAGTTTTTCAACTGCTTTATCTAATTTACCCGAAACATATTCTAGTTGCTGAACTTTTACTGATTTTAATTTCGAAAAATCGGCGAGTACTTCAATGTAATTTTCTATTTGACCTAAATAATCCTCCAACTTTTTAATGGTTGAATGCCATTCTTTTATTTGTTTATCTTCAAATAATTTATTGGAGACGCGTAAAATAGATTCAGCCATAAAAACATTTACCCTGGCTTTATTCTTAAAAAGAAATAAGGCCGGATTTGAATTTGTTTTTGCCTTTTTAAACAAAGTAATTAATTGTCCGCAATAAAGTTGAAATGGGTAATGAGTAACGAGTGCCATAAGAGAGATTTATTTTGTGTATATCAAATCTAACAAAAAAAATTTGGTTTTACTAGTTAATAAACGTTGAATCCCATTTAAAAAAAATGTTATTGATCTAAATAAAAAAAGCCCGGAACCATGACGATCCGGGCTAAACTAACAAATCTCAGCTATTAGTTTTCTTTTTGTTTCAGCGTTACCTCATTAGCAACAATTTCGGTCACATATTTTTTTTGACCGTTTTTATCTACATAGTTGCGAGTGGTTAAACGCCCTTCTACACTCACAAAACTTCCTTTTTTAAGTTCTGCTTCTATTTGCTCGGCCATTTTACCCCATGCCGAAATAAAATGCCATTGAGTATCTTCAGCCTTTTCGCCTGTTCTGGTTTTATACTCATCTTTTGTAGCCATAGAAAAACGTGCTACTTTACTTCCATTCTCAAAAATTTTCACTTCCGGATTGTTACCTAAATTACCTGTTAATTGTACTTTGTTTGTTGTGCTCATGATTTTATGTTTTAAAATTTTTAATTGTTGATTACTTATTTTTTATTTTTCCTCCCCCTCCCGATAGCTATCGGGATTTCGGGCAACCTCTCTAAAGAGGGACACTGTGGAAGATTATTTATTTAATTACGCTGCTTTTTGAAATGAAACAAATAATTCGTTGGCAACGATTTCTGTACTTACACGCTTAGAACCATCTTTACTCGTGTAACTGCGATTAACTAATTTACCGTCTATTGTAACCTGAGTGCCTTTGTATAAAATACGCTCAGCCACATTTGCTAAACTACCCCATGCGGTAATAGTGTGCCATTGTGTGTTAGTTACTTTTTCTCCTTTTTTGTTAGTAAAGGTTTCGTTGATCGCAATTGCGAAACGTGCTAATTTACTTCCGTTGTCTAAAATTTTAACTTCCGGATTTGCGCTTAAGCGCCCTACCAATTGTACGTGGTTTTGGATGTTCATCATGTTTGTTTTTTTTATTTGTTATTATTTATTTTTCGTTTTGTTGTTTCATTGGTTAACTAAAAAGCGTTATTCAAATCGACAGGACAAAGGTGCGGCAACAACAAAAGTTTATTCGGTTATTACGCATTTACATACGAATAAAGTCGTTTACAAGCGTTTGTTGTCGGATAAACTAAGGGTTAAATAACTGAATTACAATAATTTAAGAAATAATTTAAAAAACGTTAGATTAAACTAAAAAAATGAATTTCCGAGCAAAAAAAGCTCCTAATTATTTGGGACTAAGAAAAAAAAGGGATGTTTTTTGACGTGTTATTAATAATGAAAGAAGAAAAAATTGATGTTAAACTTTAAAACCAATAACAGTAATATCGTCAACTTGCTCTAAAGTACCTTGCCAATCTTTTAAATTATTAGAAAGTATATTTTTCATTTCAAACAGTGGTTGTTGTGCAGATCCTGCAAGGATGTTTTGCAGATTTTTATATTTGAATTTTTTTCCTTCTGCGCCACCAAACTGATCTGCATAGCCATCAGAAAAAGTTAGTACAATATCATCAGCTTGCAAAAGAATTTCATTCAATCTAAAAGGTTGTATTTCACCATAACTAAACCCAACCGGAAACTTATCTGCCTTATACCTTAATAATTCTCCATTACGCAAAAGCCATAACGAATTGTTGGCACATGAGAACTGTAGTTTCTTAGTTTCAAAATTATAACGCATCATTACCATATCCATACCATCCTTAGATTGTTGTTTTTGGTTAGCCGAGGCAAATATTTCTAATATCCCTTCGCGCAAAAAATGCATGATCTTATCGGTATCTAAAATTTTACGCTCTTTAATTATTTCATTTAATTTAGAAACTCCAATTAAACTCATAAAGGCACCGGGTACTCCGTGACCTGTGCAATCTGCATTTGCAATTAAAATTTCAGTATCCGTTTTGTGAGCCCAGTAAAAATCACCACTCACAATATCTTTAGGTTTAAAGAAAATAAAGTAGTCTTTAAAGCTATCGGCAAATAATTTATCGGATGCTAATAACGCCTTTTGAATTTGTTTAGCATATTGTATACTATCTGTAATATCCTTATTCTTTTCTTCAATAATATGATTTTGCTTAACCACTTCCTTATTTACAATTGAAAGTTCTTTACTTAATTTTTTCATTCGCGAATAACCCCAAAAAACCACGACAAAAATTATTAAGGAAATTACTAAGCCAAAAATTAAAATAGTACGTTGTGTATTGCTTTTACTTAACTCGTCGCCCTGCATTTTAATTTTCAGATCGGCTATTTCTAATTCCTTTTGCTTTTTTTCGCTTTGGTATTTTTCTTCAGCATTGGCAATGTCATTTGCTTTTGCTTCATTAAAAATACTATCGTTATAATCTCTACTCAACTTATAATTATCATAAGCCAGTTTATAATCACCTTTAACATAATAAACACCTGATAAACCCGAAGCGCCATTTGCTATCCATTGTTTGAATCCCGTTTGTTTGGCAACCCATAAACCACGTTTAAAATATTCAATCCCGGCATCATATTTTTTTTGATCAACATACAAGGTGCCAATATTAATTAAGGTGCCTGCAATACCTATGGAATCTTGAAAATCTTCTAACACATTAAGTGCTTTTTTATAATAAACTAAAGCGCTATCGGTTTTTTTATCATTATTATAAGTTATTCCTAAATTATTATAAAATGCGGAAAGATTTCGTTTAAGGTTATACTTGTTGGCAATACGAATGCCTTTGTAAAAATAATAGTAAGCAGAATCATATTTTTTTTGATTTTGGAAACAACCCGCTAATCGTAAGTAAGAATTAGAAGTGATCTTTTCGCCAATTTCTGATCTTAATTTTAAAGCGGTGCGGTGATATACAATAGCCTTATCGAATTGATTCATTTGCTCTTGAATATAGCCCATATAAGAATTGGCGTCACCCAAAGCCTTGGTGTTTAAATTCGGATCAAGGTTTTTTAAAGCGATCAATAAGAAAGTTTGGGCGTTAGGATAATCTTCAAGCTCTTTAAAATTAATTCCTTTAATAAGATTTGAAAGACCAATAACCGTTTTACTTTTTGAACCTTCGGAAAGAGCTAATGCCTCGTCAGCAACTTTCTTACATTCACTTGTATTATTATCTCGATGATAGAGTTCAAAAAGAGATACCAACTGCGTAACCTTTAAAGAATCGTTTTTCTCTATACTAATGGCAGCTTTTAAACTATCTACCTTACCAGACTGTGAATAACAAAAATTTACTGCAACTAATAGCAAACAAATGAATAAAAAAATATTTCCTTTTATAATTTTCAAACTTAAGTAATTTTAAAGTATAAACTTAATTATTAATTTAACGACTACAAAATATACTTTTATAAGGCTATAAGCATTACTAAATCATTATCGGAAAAGGAAAATCTGCTATTGTTAGATTCTTTGTTTTACTATATTCGTACAGCAATGTTTTTAAACTATGGAACCTTTAAAAGAACTCTTCAATAAATCGTATTTTTTACATTTAGCAGATGAAATAAAAAAAGCATTTAAAAGTTTTGATTCAAATAATTTTTTAAAAGAGGTAACGCAAAATTTAGATTCGTTATCGTTAAACGAACGGATGAGAAATACCTCCATTGTTTTAAAAAACTATTTACCTCAGGATTATAAAAAAGCTATTAGTATTTTATATAAGGTTATTCCAAATACACAAAGAGGCTACACCAATCTTGTTTTTCCGGATTTTGTTGGCTTGTATGGCCACGATCATTTTGATATTTCTTTGGAAGCCTTAAAATACTTTACGCAATTTGGCTCATCTGAATTTGCGATCAGAGAATTTTTAAAACGTGATTTTGATAAAACAATTAAGGTAATGAACCAATGGGCAAAGGATAAAAATCATCATGTTCGCCGCCTGGCTTCTGAAGGAAGTCGACCTCGTCTGCCCTGGTCGTTTAAACTCGATGAAGTAATTAAAAACCCAAAAAGTACACAACGCATTTTAGAAGCATTAAAAACAGATGAAGAATTGTACGTAAAAAAATCGGTAGCCAATCATTTAAACGATCTCTCTAAAGATAACACTGCCCATATGCTTGAGCTAGTTAAGGCTTGGGATAAAAACAACACTCATACTTCCTGGATAGTGAAACATGCCAGCCGCACATTGATAAAAAAAGGAAATGCTGAATCGTTAGCTATTTTTGAATTTGAAAAAGATCCAAAAATACAATTGGCAAATTTTAAAGTTATAAAACCCAAACTAAAGCTTGGCCAACATCTGGAGTTTGAATTTGACCTAATATCTGAAAAAAGAAAAGATCAAAAACTGGTGGTAGATTACATCCTTCACTATTGTAAAAAAGGCTCTGAAATAACAAAAAAAGTTTTTAAACTTAAAGATCTCACTCTAAAACCCGGACAAAAAATAACTATTTCTAAAAAACAATTATTAAAAGATTTTTCTACACGTAAACATTACACGGGCACTCATTTTATCGAGATACAGGTAAACGGTAAGAGTTATGGTAAGCTAGCGTTTAAACTTAACGCCTAAAATATCTCCGCTTTATTAATTAAATTATTAAAAAACAATCGCTTTTACAAGGTCATTTTTACACTAAGTATCTGTTAACGTTTATTAAATACCATTAACACATACAATAAGCTAATTACTTTTACGTTACTAATTAAATAAAGGTTTGTATTATGTTTGATCTAAGTAAAAAAATATTAGAAAAGGTAAGTTTTGATAAAATGCTTTTTTGCAAAGAATTAACAAAAGCAATTAAATGGGTTAAACCTGATGAAAAAACACTTTTAAAAGTATGGTGTTTATCAACATTCGGAAATGAATATCAAAAAGAAATCATAGAGATATTTACTAATTTTAGCTAGTACCCCATTATTTATTTATAGTCACTTTCCATTCTTAAATCGAATAAAAACTGCTTAATTCTTCACAATTTAATAATATGTTAAAAGAATTTTCTTTCTTTTAATTTAACTACCTTGAGTGCCGTAAGTGATCACCCTTGAAGGTTTACAAACAACTTTGTTTTTTATTCCAGAAACCGCTTCAGTAAAAATTGATTTTTATACTTGAAGTGCATCCTTTAAAAAAATATTTCTTTTTGTTTTATTAGTTTTTTCCATAAAATATGGATCGGCTCAATGCATTTCAACTTTCCCAAACACACAAGACTTTGAAAGCTCTGCTAGTTGGACAAGTGGAGGTGTAAATTCTGATTGGGCATGGGGCACACCGGCCAAAAGTGTTATTAACAATGCCGGTGGAGGAAGTAAATGTTGGATAATTGGAGGGCTAAACGGATCTACCTACAATAGCGCTCAAAAATCATTCATCGAAAGTCCATGTTACGATTTCTCTTCACTTTCATCACCCGTTATTAGTTTTAAAATTTTTTGGGAGACGGAACATAAATACGACGGGGCTAGTTTAGTGTACACAATAAATAATGGCATTACCTGGGCTTTAGTAGGAGTTGTTAACGGGCCGGCAAATTGTTTCACAAATAACTGGTACAATTATTCTAATATAAATTATTTAGCATGGTCTAACACCGGCGGTTGGTCGGGCAATAGTAAAGCCACATCGGGAGGCTGTCAGGGTGGATCGGGTAGTTTAGGATGGGTTACTGCAAAACACTGTTTAAGCAACTTGGCCGGAAAACCAAATGTAAAATTTCGTTTTAATTTTGGTTCAGGCACAAGCTGTAATTCGTTTGATGGTTTTGCTATTGATGATTTTACCGTTGGAGATGCCGGAAACAATGCCGCCAGTTTTACCTATACTTGCTCTAACTTTTCGGCGGTTACATCAACTTGCGCTACAACAAGTGGTGTATATAACTGGAATTTTGGAGATCAAGCGTCGGGTGCAGCAAACACATCCACACTAACTAACCCCGTACATGTTTTTAACACGCCCGGTGTTTATAATGTTTCGCTAAGCTCAAGCGGTGGACCTTGCAATACAATTGCCACAAGTACACAAATTGTTTCTGTAATTGGCTCAACATTTTCTGCTGTTAATGATGTATTGTGCTTTGGCGGCAGTAATGGCAGCGCTACGATTTTACCGCTTTATGGCAGTCCGCCTTATACCTTTACCTGGATGCCAAGTGGTGGCAATGCAGCTACAGGTAATTCATTAACAGCAGGCACGTATACTGTTTTAATAAATGATGCGAAAGGCTGCTTCAATTCCAATACCGTTAGTATATCTGAGCCAAACATTTCAACAGGTGCCGCCATACAAACTTTAACAAATTGTCTTGGAGAAAATACTTTATTGCAAGTAAACACTATGGGAATTACCGACCCAATAACTTACTTATGGATGCCGGGTTCATACACCACCAGCGCCATTTATATTTCACCGCAAAGCAGCACGGAGTATTCGGTTAATGTATCGGTATCGGGTAATTGCCCACTAAACGAAGAAAAACTATTCTCAGTTACGGTAATTCCAAAGCCAATTGTATTGAGTGAAAATTCGGAAATTGTTGGCTGCGCACCTCTTTGTATTAATTTTAAAGATAAAAGCATAAACACATCGGGTGTAATTACATTAAATGCTTGGAGCTTTAGTAACGGTACAACAACAACAATTTCTAATAACCCAACTATTTGTTTTAATAAAGCCGGAATTTACACAGGCATTCATAGCGTAACGAATAGTTTTGGATGCACAACAACATTAAATGGTTTTATTACCGCTACCGTTTATCCGACTCCGCTGGCACAGTTTGAAAGTGATAAAATAGAAGTTACAGAATTAAACGCTTTGGTTTCTTTCAAAGATCTATCAACGGAAAAACCTATCAAATGGAAATGGAATTTTGGTGGTGTAGGTATATCGGATGCTAAAGATCCGCAATATACGTTTGGTGCGGTAGGCCTTTATCCTGTAATACTTACGGTTAGTAATATTTACGGCTGTTCAAATACAAGCCAACAATTAATAAAAGTACTACCTGAATTTACTTTTTATGCACCCAATGCCTTTACTCCAAATGGTGATAATTTAAATGATATTTTTTTACCGGAAGGTATGGGTTGGAATGTTGAAACTTATGTATTGACCATTTATGATCGCTGGGGTAAAAAAATATTTTATACAAAAAATTACGCAGATGGTTGGAACGGATCTATAAAGGAAAATAATGAACCGGCACCAATAGGGATTTACATTTACACTTTACAATTAAAAGATATTTTCAATAAAACTCGGGAGTATACTGGGTTTATTTCTATTGTAAATTAAACACCTTGTTTTAAGGATATGGGAGGACGTTTTTGAAAAACTACCTAAACCTATCATCCCCCCTATCCCTTTTAAACAAAAAGCAATAAACACATTAACGTTGATTTTATTTTGCTCTCATCACACTTGGTTGTTCTTTTATAAAAAAAATAGTTAGCAAGCCATTCTTAAATAAGAATTTACATTTTTTTTATCGATCTTATATCCACGTAAAAAAGGAATAATTTCGACAATTTTAGCTGAGCTTAAATTTATAATTGCCTCAACGAAAAAACCGTCAAAAAAATAAGTGTTAATTAAATTCCCGCTATCCATGTAATTATCCAAAAAAACTGCGTTAGATTCTATTAGCTGTTTTTTTTCTAAAAAACTAAGTTTTGCAAATTTGTATATAGTCATGATTTCTAATTTTTAATATTCTACATTTATTTTTTGTTAGATTTTCATTATAACAAAGGTGCAATGAATGAACATGGAAAAATGTTCAAATTCAATTTCTTTAATACGGATGTAAGAATTTATCGCTTTTTTTCAATAGAAAGAGCTCCCGCTATAGGAGATTTATTGAAAAAACTACTTTAAACAAGAATATTAAAGTGGGTAATAAAAGCGAAAAAACTATAAAAAAAGATTGAGGCGGATAGAAACAATAATTATTTTAGGGCAAAAACAGTTGAGTAGATCAAAAACATCAGTAAACATAGACATTTAAAGGCAAGTGCCGAATTTTTGTTCCGAAAAAATAATTTATTTTTAATGCCATTTTAATCTTAATAATAAGATAACAGGTAACTAACTGCTAATTCATAATTAAAAATACATTGTTAATTACTTCTTAAAGGATTTTAATTTGTAACTGTATACAATAAGAAAAATAATATAGATTTGTTAGTATAAATTAAAAAACTAAAACAATGGCGAAAAAAGCAGTAAAAAAAGCAGCTCCTAAAAAAGCAGCTAAGAAAGCAGCTCCTAAAAAAGCAGCAAAAAAAGCAGCTCCTAAAAAAGCAGCAAAAAAAGCAGCTCCAAAAAAAGCAGCAGCTAAGAAAGCAG
>JBEIEI010000078.1:0-12451 GCA_040382975.1 Flavobacteriales bacterium | reverse complement strand
ATTGCTAAACTATCCTTCTCTCCCCATACTAAAGATTTTGAAGGATAAAATGTAATGCCGCTGCTAGTAGTTTTATACACGATGGTTTGCCCGTTTAACTTAGCATCTTTTACATTAATGCCCGGACCATCCAAAAAAAACGAATCTACCTTTTGGCGGATGGGTAAGAAAAAATGGGTGATCTTACCTTTAACCAAACCTTTTTCGGGTTCAAACTCAACGTGCAAACGCATACGTTCAAAATCAAGATTGTGATCGCGTGGGGAAGCCCCTGCATCATACATATAAGTGGTGTTTTTATGTTGTGCGAAAACTGCAACAACCAGTATTACCTTAATAAAAAGTAAACAGTATTTTTTATTCATAAAAGGAGATTTGCGTTTTAATTCTTGAAATAAATATAAGCATTTAATGAGCTTGCAATTAAAAGCCAGATAAAATATGGCAAAACAAACAAGTAAGAAATACCAATATGTTTAAATCCAAAATAAAGGAACCAAAAAACTAAACCTGTTAAGAGGAGGATAATTATTAGACCAGCAAAAACAAAATGAAATTTAAAAAACACTGGATTCCACATTACATTAAGCAACCATTGTATGGCAAATAAAATATAAAACACTTTTAGTTCGGAAAATGAAAATTTTGAAGAGACCTGAAACATAAAAATAGAAAAACAGATCATAATGGTGGTCCATGCAGCCCCGAATACCCATCCCGGTGGAGTCCATGGTGCTTTATTTACATTTAGATAAAATTCATCCGTGGCAGGATCTCCAATTAAAAGACCTCCAATGCCAAGTGCTGCAAAATTTAAACAAAAGAAAATAATTAGTTTTAACATTTTTAATTTTGTTGGTTTAAACTCAATAACCAAATAAAAGCGGATTCTTTATCATTAAAGCCTTTAGTTGGCACGGTGGGTTTATTAATTTTAAGATAAAAATTAAGTAACAGTTTAGTCGCGAGAGTTTCTATTAAAACTGCGCTTGCTAAAGTAAATCTGTTTACCTCAGGCAAAGTAGCATAAACCCCAGCTTCCTTAGACATTCCCATAAAATCTGAAGCCTTAATATATAAAGGAAGTTTCTTTTTACCAGCAATTTCGGCTAAAGCATCTGTTAATAACATTAGCTGTTCTTTGTCAACCTCAATAGTAGTTGGATGCATATAAATTTCTAAAATGCCATTTTTGTTATACTTTAATGTAAAAAGATCTTTTACTTCTTTTATTAAAATATACTCAGAATTATTTTCTTTCTCAAGTACCAAACGTTATTTATTTGTAATGAAGATACTATTTTTTTTTGCAACAATACCAAAAATAAAAATTTGTTTACCACTATTTGTTTAAGGATAAATAAATTTAGCATTGTCTTTTTTTCCGTTCATGAACAGAAGGAGTTTCATCGCCATACCCAATCATGATAGCCAAATTAATTTCTTCAGAGGATGGAACTTCAAATTCATTGTATTCATCTGTATGTTCAATAAACTTTGCTAAACCTATAGGGCAAGAATCAAAGTCATCCCGTTATAGGATGACTTTGATATTTCACAAATAAAATTCGCTGACTATTTTTTCTCAACCTTCACCCTAACTCCCTCACTATGACTTGTAAATTCAGGCGCATACATACATTGTATGGTTGTAACCCCATTGCTAAAATCACCATAATGGTTCACAACTAAAGGATATTCGAATACATAGGTTCCTTTATTTAAATATGAGAAAAAGAAATTAGTTGCCGCATCTCTAGTGCTTTCATAATAACCTAATCCATCCTGGTATCTGTAACCACTAAAAACATTAGTAGGCTCAAAACCTGCAGCACGCATATCTTTCATGTGCACATAATTCATATCTCTATCTACGCGCAACTCTATTCTCACTTTTATTTTATCTCCGGGTTTAAGTTTAGTGCCAGCAACTATCGGCTCAATTACGATCCCACTCGTAGTATTTTTTTGCAAGAACAACTGTTTCTTTAACTTAAGTGGTGTTTCATGTGGTGTAATTTTATCTAATTGCTCAAAATACTGCCAATACATGGCGCCATAACTCACACCTACATCTTTTTTCACCACCTTAACTTTACCCATACTTTGAGGCTTGATATCACTGCCACTCCAGGTCTTTTTAAAATAACCGGTTCCTGGCTCTGCACCTAACGATTTATCATTTTTAGGGTCAAGCTTAATATCGCCAACCGTTATCTCAACATTTGGTTCTGTTGCTAACCAATCTGTACCTTTTAACAATAAAGCATAAACTGCCTCTGTAGTTGCGCGAGTTGTGCCCCAGTGCTGTGTTTGTTTGCTTTTTATTAACCAGGTTTTTAGATCGTCAACTGATTTTGTATCATTATTAACCTCATCAAAAGCTTCTATCATCAATGCCTGCATTTCAATAGGAGCTTCGTACCAGTAGTAACCGTAGTTCTCTTTCCAGTACATTCCCATTTCTTCGCTGTTAATGCTATTTTCTTTTAACGATTTTAATATATCTTTTGGCGTTTTAACATCACCAAATCTATTTAAGTTAAGCGCTATCATGGCTTGCATGTATCTTCCGCTCGATAACCAATATTTTTGTTCTTGCGCTTTGTAATATTCAAAATATTCAACATTACGTTTATCTCTATCAATATCTATATAAAAACTACGCATATATAAATATTGGATGGCATTGTAACTCAAATGATTTTCGGTCTTATATTTAGGATTATGCTGCTTCATCCATTCATACTCTTCACGCATTCTATTATCGCAGTATTTAACAGCTTTATATAACATGTTCCATACATCCGAATTATCACGAACCTTAACAACACCTAAATTATTTAAATGTCCAAAACCACTAGTAATATGTTGTGTGATATACCAATCATCCGGCATACCATCAAACCACATAAAACCACCATTAGAACTTTGTTTCTTCATTAATTTTTTAAGTGCGCTGCTAGTTTCGTTACTCATTTTATTAAGATCAAATAATAAGCCTACACGCTTTTTATTTTCGCTCTCGTTCTTAGATTGTAAAACCCAAGGCGTCTCCTCTAATACAACCGCTTTTAATTCTTGGTTCTTTTCAAGGTTAGATAAAAACGCATCAGGACTAGAACTCTTCCATGCATCAAAAATTGATTTGATTTTTGGTTTAGAATTTACTACATAAGTTGCTAAACTATTTGCGTAATATCTCGCAAAGGTTTGCTCGGCACACTCATAAGGATACTCCATTAAATAAGGAAGTGCTTGCACAGCATACCATGCAGGGTTAGCAGTAAACTCCAAAGTATAAGCGTGGTTTTTTAAAGTAGTAGAATTATTATTTTGATTGATGAATTTAGTGAAATTAAATTCTTTGGTTTGGTTGCTGCGAATAGGCATTGGCATACTTTCAGTTACCAACATTCTGTTGGTTAAAACAGGCACAGCCATCTCTTCGCCATCTGCAAAATTTCCCGCTTTAGCAACCACCTTGTATTTAATTGCCGAATAACCTTCGGGGATATTTAAATTCCATTCTACCGAAGTGCTTTGTCCTTTTTTAACTGTAAATGTTCGAGAGCCGATTGTTGGAAAAGGCCCGCTAACAGCTTCAATTAATTTGGTAGAAATTTCCTGATCAGTTAATGCGTCATATAATTTTAATTCGGCCAGACCCGATAATTCTTTATCAGATAAATTGGCGATCTTAGAAATGAAAGTCATTTTATCTCCCTCTCTAAAAAATCTTGGCACATTAGGTTGCACCATCAGATCTTTTTGCGTTATCACTTCTTTTTGAAACTGACCAATTTTAAGGTCTTTGGTATGAGCCAGTCCCATAACTTTCCATTTGGTAAGACTTTCAGGCACAGTAAATTTAATTACTATTTCTCCTTTTTCATTCGTTTGAAGTTCGGGAAAAAAGAAAGCTGTTTCATTAAAATTAGAGCGCGCTTTTACATCCCCTAAACCATCAGCACCTTTTGCTTTTCCTTCTCCGGTTGCAGATTTTGTGGTTGTTCTATCGTCTTTATCTTTTGCGTCACCAACCTTTTGTTCTGCCTCCTCCATTGGGGCATTGGCTTCTTTTTTAACTACTGACTTTGATTTTTTAAGCGACTTAACACTTGGCATGTTTTGAGGTTCATCTCTCATAACACCCGAAGTGGCCGGAAGTGCATCAGACTCACTCAATTCATAATTACCCTCGGCGCCACGGTAATAATGATTATTATAAAAACTAATTCCAAAATAATTTAAATGATCATAATATCTGGAAGGTAAATATTCGTATGGATGATTCAAATTATTAATTTCAGTAGAATTAGTTTGCTTATCGGTGCTTGCGTTCCATTGCAGGCGCGCATAAAAACTTTGAAACACATTAAAACTCCAGTAATTTGCTTTAAATGCATCTAAAGAAGCGTCATACATACTTGCAACCATTTCGGCAGCAACTTTTTCGCCTTTTTTATCTTTCAAAATTAATTTCCATTCTTCTGCTTGCCCCGGTAATAATTTATTTCTAAATGTTTCAAACTGAATATCAATTTCCTTATTCGTATAAGGAACATAGATTATTTGAGTATTAGAATAAAAACGATTGTTACGAATAAAAGTAGTGTGGATCGCAAAGTTACCGCGATCTGTTTCCTCAACTTTTATTTCATTTATTTTCATATTTAACGGAAGAACTTTGGTTGTAGTTACTACGTCCTTTCTTTCGATCTCTAACAAATAATTAGTGTTTGGGTAGGCAGAATTATAAATAAAACTTATTGTTTCCCCTGGTTCGGCACTTGTTTTATTGATATAATACCAATCCGGTGTTTGTTCCGGCAAGGCGTCAACTGTTTTATTAAAAACAGTTATGTAACAAAATGCCACTATTTCTTCACCAAATTTATCTTTACAAGTGGCTTCAATTTTATACGTTCCTGCTTTAAGAGATTTAATTTCAGATGCAAGATCATAATCTGTTTTTAAACCGGTATCAAAGGTTTTATCAATTACCTTAGCATCTTTTTCCCATTTATATTTATTTGTTTCATCTGCATATAGGTCTATAGGGAAATTTTTATAATACTCTTCCTTTGCTAAAGAGTGCCTGTCTGGCTGCGCCCATAGCCTGCTTCTAAAAACTTTTTGAGGTTGCTTTAATTTATAAACCGAAAATGTTCCTTTAGTAGCTTCGGCCACACCATTTAAATTAGTTGTACTGATGCGAATAGGTTTAGAATTATTTTGCTCTACCACTTCATCGCTAAATACACTTAATTGCAAAGCCTGATAACCAACTGTAACATAGCAGCTGGTACTGTGCGATTCGCCATTTATATCTGTTACATCAGCACTAATTTCATAATTATAGGTTGCAAAACTTTTTTTAGAAACCGATTCATCAGGCAATGCTTTAAATTTAATAACATAGGCTCCGGTATCATTTGTAACCGTTTCACCATTAGTGATCTCCACATCAGATGAACCACCTGAATAATAAGGACGATACCACCAATACCAATAAGGGTAATTTACACGACGTACAACACGGAATTTTACCTGTGCACCATCAATAACATTTCCTGCATAGGATTTAGCAAAACCGCTAACCGTTATCTCATCATTTATTTTGTAGCTTCCCTTTACAGGATTAAATTCCGTTTCAAATTTAGGACGTTTATAATCTTCAACAGAAATATAAACACTGCCATAACCATCTGTAATGTTCATTTGTCCGTTTAATCCGCCTTGCGGTGCAATAAACGATCCGTTATAGGTTCCGTACTCGTTGGTAGTTACATTTAACGAAGCTACTTTCTGATAATTAACATCATAAAAAGTTACTGTAAATGGATAGTTTGTTTTTAGTTTATGATTTTTACCGGCAACACTTTCTAAAGCTATTCCTTTAAAATAAACGGTTTGGCCTGGACGGTAAATTGCACGATCGGTAAAAATATGGGTATTGATGCGAGTTTCAACATCTTTGTAGGGTTTGTAGGTATAATAACTATTATTGTTATAGAAATTATCATTGCCATTTATAAACTCAATATAAAATTGCCTATCGTTACTAGAGCCACTAGCTACATTTAAAAAACCATTATCATCCGTTTTGTAAACAGGTCCTTTTTTAATGATATAATCACGCTCTTTGTAATCATAATTCTCATACCATAATTGGGCAGTAATATTTTTTAACGGCTCACCGGTTTGACGGTGAATAGCATAAAAATCATAAGAACCATCGTCTCTTCTTCTTTCCTTTGACGCAATATCAGAGACAACACAAGTTGAATAAGCCGAAAGATTATTATCATATTTAAAATTTTCGTTTAACGAACTTAAGATAATATAATAACCGGTTTCTAATTCCGGGATAACTATTTCTGTATTATGAACTTGATAATCGCCATCATCCGTAATGTTTTGGGTAAACGTTTTTACAGTTGGAAAATTTAAGAATTTATCATAAAGATCTTTACCATATTTTTTTCTTAACAATGAGCGTAGTTCTTGATGACTGGTTTTAACCACCTTATAATAAACCTTCTTTATATTTTTAGAGGTAACCAAAGCACGAAAAGGTTTATTAGGTTCATTTACTTCTTCAATAATTAAATTATAGGATTTTGCTTGTATAGTGTATATCAAATTTTTACACTCAAGGGCGCCATATGATCTTGGGAATTTTGCAATAGCTGCTGTTGCTATTTCTACAGCGTTTTTTTTGTACCACTTAAAATCATCACCCTCTAATGGCTTGTATTCATTGGCCCTATTATTATACCAAGTTGCCATACTAAAATCAATCTCAGTAACACGCTCATTTTTTGAGAATTTATTTTGAACAACCTTTAAAGTATTAAAATACAACGTATCCTTTTTAGGATTTTGAGAATTACCACGCACATAATCCAAACGTAACAACTCAATATCGATTAAGGCATCAGCTTTTTCGTCATTTTGATGAAACTTCGTCAGATCCTGCATTAATTTTAATGCGTAATATTTTAATTCTAAAGAATCAGAAGGATTTACGATCTTAACATCCACAAATTGAGAAAACGGTTTTAAAAGATCTTCATTATTTACATTAAATTGCGCTGAAGGTCTAGAAACATCCGGCTCTGAACTCATAAAAAATGATAAGGCACGATGCGCTAAAAAATCATATAAAGTTGGGCGCCAAGCACGACATTCCTGAGTACCCTTATTTAAAACATCATCATAAATATCAATTTTGGTTCTTTTTAAACTATCAGCATTTTCTAAAGACGCCTTGTAATTAACAATAACTGCATTGGTAATCGATTTTAGATCCCAAGTTTCAATATCATCATTTTTAAAACCAACGGTGGTGGTTCTATTATAGAATTTCCATCTATTGTTTTGAAAATATTGCCAAAAAGCATCGGCTAAAATACTTTGCAAAACAGGTTTTATTGGATATTTTGCCTCATTTGCTTCGTCACGCAGTTTAAAAATGGATTTTTCGAGAGAAAATTCCTCCTTATAACTTTCAAATTTCATGCGATATAACACCGCCTTAACAAATTGGGCCGCATTGTTTTCTGATTTTGACTTTTTGTAAATAAACTCTATAACGGTTAATGCACTCTCAGTTAAACCTTTATTTTGACAACTGTCTACTTTTTTCCATAATTTAAGGTATGAATCGCCTTTTTCGAATAAAATTATATCTCTTTTTGGTGATAATTTATAAAACAAACCTAATCCCAATGCCGCCGAAGCAAGCATTATTGATAGAAAACTAACTGACTTTTTAAACAACATATTGTATCTTTTTTAATTGAGATGCATTAGAACTTTATATTCCATAAATAAATATTAAAATTACCTAAAAAATGTACATAAAATAGTTTAAAAATCAATCAAAAAAGGCGATATTAGTAGAAAACAAACACAATCTATGGAAGGTTTTATAGAGATCTTAAAAATAATTTTACCGGCTTTGGCAGTTTTTGCCGCATCGTTTTTTACCATTAAATACTTTTTGGATAACGACCAAAAAAGACGCGACCATGAACTTAAAAAAAGTGCTCATGCATTAAGTACCCCCTTAAAAATTCAGGCCTACGAGCGCATAGTAATATTTTTAGAAAGAATACACCCAAATACATTAGTCGTAAGAATAAATAAGCACGGTATGTCGGCTCAGCAATTACATATTGAATTAGTAAAAACAATAAAAAGCGAATATGAACATAATTTATCACAACAAATTTATTTGAGCCATAACGCCTGGGAATTGGTTAAAACTTCCAAAGAGGAAATCATTAAACTAATAAATATCTCAGCTACAAAAGTGCCACAAGACAATAGCAGTAATGATCTAGCCATGATGGTATTAAATATAACCGCTAGTTTAGAAAAAAAATTACCTAACGAAGTAGCCCTCGATTATATTAAAAAGGAAGTAAGTCAGATCTTTTAAATAAACTAAATGCAAAAATTATTTTCAGAATTTACACCAAGTACAGCCAGCGATTGGAAAAATCAATTGATCAAAGATCTTAAGGGAGAACCTTATGAAAATCTAATTTGGCAAAACGAAAACGGAATTAACATTCAGCCATTTTACACAAAAGAAGATCTAGATCAAAATTACGAACCTGCTTTTACGCATGCCAATTGGGATATTTGTGTTCACAAAACAAAATTAAATTCCAAAGAAATAAACACACAACTGCTTGCAGATCTAAATCGTGGAGCCAGTTCTATTTCTATAAATTGCAAAGGATTAGATTTTGAAGTTGCCTTAAAAGACGTTCAACTAAATTTTATTCAGTCTACTTTTATTGTTAGCACAACTGATGCCGAAACATTAAAAAATTATTTAGAAAAAAATTACAATTTAAAGGATCTTAACATCTCATTTTTTCCAGAAAGTTTATTAACGCAAAATGATCTTGATAGCTGGCAAAAAATAATTTTACTTTTTAAAAACTTCGATAAAATAAAAACGGTTAGTGTAAATAGTTTAACTTTTCATAACCAAAACTGTTTGGCTTACTACGAAGTAGCCATAGCGCTTTCAGCACTAAATGAATATTTAAATACTAATTCCGAAAAGGGAAATGCCACATTTGTAATTAAAACGGGAGTAAACACCGATTACTTTATTCAAATAGCTAAGCTGCGTGCTATAAGAAGATTATGGGCGATTTTAAGATCAGAATACAATTTAAAAAATGATCTTCATTTAATTATTGAAACCAGTTTAACCAATAAATCTATTTCTGATAAATACAATAATTTATTACGCACCACGGTTGAATCAATGGCTGCAGTTGTCGGCGGATGTAACGAGTTAGTGGTAACAGAGTTTGATGTTTTATTTACAGAGAACGAAACGTTATCGTCACGTATGGCAATAAACCAGCAATTGATTTTAAAGGATGAAAGTTATTTAGATAAAATGGCCGATATTTCTTGCGGCTCTTATTACATTGAAAGTATTACCGATGCTATAGCTACAAAGGCTTTAGAAACATTTAAACGTTTTGAAAAAGAAGGCGGTTATTTTAAATGCATCGAAAAAAATATTTTTTCGAACGAAATAAAATCACAAGCAAGCCAACGTAACGAATTATTTAAAACCGGTAAACAATTAGCCATTGGTATAAATAAATTCAAGAACGAAAAAGAAACTATTTCTGTTCCAAAGCAAAAATTAGATGAACTAAAACATCTAACAATAAATAACTCGGTTTTAAATTTTGAACTCGAAAATTTCTTCAACTAACATGCGCAAAGATCTTAATCATATTAGCTATACTGCAAAAGGTGAAACTATTTTTCCAAAAGAAGAAACTTTTACTACTGCCGAACAAATTGATATTGAAAGCAATTACAATTCTAATAGCACTAAAAATTTCGAACATTTAAGTTATGCTGCCGGTCTTCCTCCTTTTTTAAGAGGTCCCTACTCTAGCATGTATATAAAAAATCCATGGACCATTCGTCAGTACGCGGGCTTTAGCACTGCCGAAGACAGTAACGCATTTTACAAACGTAATTTAGCGGCCGGTCAAAAAGGTTTATCGGTTGCATTTGACTTAGCTACACACCGTGGCTATGATAGCGACAACGAACGTGTAGAAGGAGATGTTGGAAAAGCGGGAGTTGCCATTGATAGTATTTTAGATATGAAAATTTTATTTGACAGTATTCCGTTAGATGAAATGAGTGTATCAATGACGATGAATGGCGCTGTATTGCCAATTTTAGCTTTTTACATTGTTGCCGCCAAAGAGCAAGGCGTTAGTATGGATAAATTAACGGGTACTATTCAAAATGATATCTTAAAAGAATTCATGGTGCGTAATACTTATATCTATCCACCCGCACCGAGCATGAAAATCATTGCCGATATTTTTGAATTCACTTCTAAAAATATGCCAAAATTTAATTCTATTTCAATTAGCGGATATCACATGCAAGAAGCAGGTGCCACCGCTGATATAGAATTAGCCTACACCTTAGCCGATGGTTTAGAATATTTACGTACCGGAATTAATTCGGGTTTAGATATCGATTCATTTGCTCCTCGTTTATCTTTTTTCTGGGCAATAGGTATGAACCATTATATGGAGATCGCCAAAATGCGTGCTGCCCGTATGTTATGGTCTAAAATTGTAAAACAATTTAATCCAAAAAATAATAAATCACTAGCACTAAGAACTCACTGCCAAACAAGTGGCTGGAGTTTAACAGAACAAGATCCGTACAATAACGTTACACGTACATGCGTTGAAGCACTTGCTGCGGCAATGGGACATACACAAAGCTTACACACCAATGCATTAGATGAGGCAATTGCTTTGCCTACAGATTTTAGTGCGCGTATTGCACGTAACACACAATTAATATTACAGAACGAAACCAACATTTGTAAAGTGGTTGATCCTTGGGGAGGAAGCTACCACGTTGAAAAACTAACTCACGAAATTGCTCACAAAGCATGGGAACTAATTGAAGAAGTTGAAAAATTAGGCGGAATGGCAAAAGCCATAGAAACCGGGATTCCAAAGATGCGTATCGAAGAAGCTGCAGCCCGCAAACAAGCACGTATTGATGGTGGTAAGGACATAATTGTTGGCGTTAACCGTTACAAAGTTAACGACGATACGCATATGGAAATTTTAGATGTTGACAATACCAAAGTAAGAACTCAACAAGTAGAACGCTTAAAAAAATTAAAGGCAGAGCGCGATAATGTAAAAGTAGAAAAAGCTTTAAATGCTTTAACCGAAGCTGCACAAACCGGTAAAGGAAATTTATTAGAATTAGCGGTAATAGCAGCAGAATGCAGATGTACATTAGGTGAAATATCTACCGCACTTGAAAAAGTTTTTGGAAGATACAAAGCACAAATAAAATCAATTGCAGGTGTTTATAGTAAAGAAATAAAAATGGATAAAGATTTTTCTACCGCAAAAGAATTGGCAGATAAATTTGCTGCAATAGACGGAAGACGTCCACGTATTATGGTTGCTAAAATGGGACAGGACGGGCACGACAGAGGGGCAAAAGTTATTGCTACCAGTTTTGCCGATATGGGTTTTGATGTGGATATTGGCCCCTTATTTCAAACCCCTGCCGAAGCTGCAAAACAAGCAGTAGAAAATGATGTACATATTTTAGGCGTTTCGAGTTTAGCTGCCGGTCATAAAACCCTAGTACCACAAGTAATTGCCGAATTAAAAAAATACGGTAGAGAAGATATTATGGTTGTTGCCGGCGGTGTAATTCCACAACAGGACTATGATTTTTTATATAAGGCAGGTGTGTCATTTATTTTTGGTCCGGGTACGGTTATTAGTAAAAGTGCCATTGATATTTTAAATAAACTGATCAAACTTTATTCTTAAATAAAACATTTACTATTTAAAGCCTTTGCAGATGTGCAAAGGCTTTTTTTGTTTACGGCTCGCATCCTGAAATCGGTTGTCTTTTCGAGCGGAGTCGAGAAACATCCGGCCTTATTAACTATTTCGAAGTCTTGAAAATAAAGTTTAAAAAAAATCCCTCTAACTCCCTTTTGCAAAGGGAAAAATGAATTGAATTTATTTTCAAGAATCCGAATCAATTCGAGCCAAGTCGAAACCTTATGAATCGATTTGGTTTAAAACTCGTCGATTTCCCTCAGAGTGACGACAAATTTACTTCTGCTTCTCCTCAACCATAACATCGCCCATTAATTTTGGTTGTGGTTGTAGTTCCGGTTTAGTTTTTGCTTTTTTTGATTGAGTGGATGTGTGTTTTACTTTTCCTTTAATAGTGGCTTTTTGTGTTGTGTCTTTAGCGCATTTTTTTACAGTATCGCGTGGCACGTAAGCAACTTTTCCCATCATAATATTTTTATCGGGATTTGATTGTGCGCTGCCAAACAAATTAAAACCGAATACAAAAAAAGCTATCAGGGCAAACT
>JBEIEI010000077.1:0-12466 GCA_040382975.1 Flavobacteriales bacterium | reverse complement strand
TTAGCGGCCAATTATTTGGATATAGGTATGGATCATTTCGCACTTCCAAATGATAGTCTGTTTGATGCATTTAGAAGCGGAAGTTTACATCGCAATTTTATGGGTTACACAACAAATACCACTAAACTATTAGTTGGTTTAGGTTGTTCATCCATAAGTGATAGTTGGGATGCATTTGCACAAAATATTAAAACGGTTGAAGAATACCAAAAAGCATTATCAGATGGACATTTCCCGATCTTTAAAGGGCATTCGTTAACCAATGAAGACCTGTCGATTCGCCAACACATCTTAGATCTTATGTGTAAACATGAAACAACATTAGATGAAAATTATTTTGATGTAAAAGAAAAATTCAATGAGTTTATTAAAGATAACCTAATTGAGGTAACCCCTGAAAAAATAATTATAAAAGAAACCGGAAAATTATTTTTACGAAACATCTGTCTTGCATTTGATAAACGTTATTGGAAAAAAGTTCCTGAAGGAAATGTTTTTAGCACCACAGCCTAACATAAAAAACACAAGGGCTTATTTTAAATTATGTTATTCTAGATAGGGTGACAAAAATCATATTTATTATATTAAACTTTTTGTAAATTAGTTTCAAAGTTTAATCTATATGCAATTAAAAGATGATCATTGGGAAGAATTATACATGTTTGCTAAAAATTCGGCAGAGAAACATGTAAGTTTTTCGGAAATTAAAACACAATTATCGCAAAAAACTGATGATCCAGTTTTAATTGATGAAATAATTAAACAAGTAAAACAAGTACATTATGCGATAAAAAGAAAAAATGGTCTCATTAAACTTGCTATTGCCTCCATTTTTTTAGTTGCAGGTTTTTTGATAACCTGCGTAAATTTCCATTCCAATCAATCCTTCACAATTGTCATGTACAGCTCATCTTCAATTGGTCTTATCCTACTTTTTTGGGGACTATATGAAATAATTGGTTGATCTCATTTCGCTGACGAGGATCATCTTATAATACTGATGTTTGTCATGTAGGTTACATCTTTGTAATAATACATTTATGCTAAAATAAAAATTATGCATAACGAACATTCCGACGCTCATTTTCAAACAAGAATTGATAATGGCGAGCATATTGAGGCAAAAGATTATATGCCCGAAAATTACCGAAAACACTTAATACGACAAATGTCTCAGCATGCACATTCTGAAGTGATTGGCATGCAGCCGGAAGGAAATTGGATTACGCGTGCACCAAGTTTAAGAGCAAAACAAATTTTATTAGCAAAAATACAGGACGAAGGTGGACACGGTTTATATTTATACAGCGCTGCCGAAACCCTTGGTGTTTCAAGAGTTGAGTTCATTAATCAATTACAATCCGGCAAAGCAAAATATTCAAGTATTTTTAATTATCCTGCTTTAAACTGGGCAGACGTGGGAGCTATTGGATGGTTAGTAGATGGCGCCGCCATCGTTAATCAGGTTTCGTTACAACGCACTTCTTACGGCCCATACAGCAGAGCCATGGTGCGTATTTGTAAAGAAGAAAGTTTTCATCAACGTCAGGGTTATGAGATCATGGCAAAAATGATGAAGGGGACCAAGGATCAACAAGCAATGGCACAAGATGCAATGAATAGATGGTGGTGGCCTGCATTAATGATGTTTGGCCCTCATGATACCGATTCTCCGCATAGCAGCGATGCAGTAAAATGGAAAATAAAAAGAGAGACAAACGACGAGTTACGTCAAAAATTTATTGATAAAACAATTCCACAAGCCGAATTAATAGGTTTAACTGTACCCGACGATAAAATAAAATTAGATGAAAAAACCGGTCATTACAAAATTGGAGCAATTAACTGGGATGAATTTTATCGTGTCATTGCCGGAAATGGTCCTTGTAATAAACAACGTTTAGATCATCACATCAAATTTCATGAAGAGGGATCTTGGGTTAGAGATGCAGCCTTAGCCTATAAACAAAAGCATGCAACAAAGGAATTACAAACAGTTTAAAATAAAAGTATGAGTTTAGATACACAATTAGATCTTTGGGAAGTGTTTATACAAAGTAAATCAGGTCTTCCATACATTCATGCGGGTAGTGTGCATGCCTCTGATAATAAAATGGCTTTACAAAATGCCAGAGATATTTATACAAGACGTGGTGAGGGTACAAGTATTTGGGTAATGCCTTCAAAATACATTGTAGCATCTAATCCGGATGACAATGATATGTTATTTGATCCTTCGAACGATAAGGTATATCGTCATCCAACTTTTTATGTAATGCCTGAAGGGGCAAAAAATATTTAATTCTTAAGCCATGACAAAACAAGAAGCAATTTATAAATACACTCTTCGTTTAGGGGATGATGCTTTAATACTAGGACATCGCCTTTCGGAACTATGCAGCAGAGGACCAATTTTAGAGGAAGATCTTGCACTCACAAATATATCGTTAGATTTAATTGGCAGAACACAAGCACTTTTTATTTATGCCGCAAGTATAGAAGGAAAGGGTAAAACAGAAGACGATCTGGCTTACCGTCGTTCAGAAATTAATTATGGCAACCATTTAATTACCGAACAACCTAATGGCGACTTCGCTCATACGATCGCAAGACAACTATTTATTTCTTCATTTGAATATTTGTTTTATTCTGAATTAGAAAAAAGCAAAGACGATACATTATCTGCTATTGCAAAAAAAACGAATAAAGAAATAAAATACCACATGCAACACGCAAGCGATTGGACCATTCGTTTGGGAGACGGAACAAATGAAAGCCATAAACGCATGCAAAAAGCAATTAATGACCTTTGGATGTTTACAGGCGAATTGTTTGAAATGGATGAAACTGATGCGCAATTACTTCCTGATGGGATCTCGGTTGATCTAATTCCATTAAAAACTCATTGGAATAATTATATAAAAACTATTTTAACAGAAGCTACATTAAAAGTTCCTGAGGATGGTTACATGCAAACCGGAAGCAGAAAAGGAATTCATACAGAAAATTTAGGGCATATTTTATCCGAAATGCAATATCTACAAAGAGCATACCCGGACGCAAAATGGTAAACTAAATTATAGTTACTACTTCAAATTAAAAAGCCAGGCTTAAGTTTTCATCAACTTTAAGTTTGGCTTTTTTTATTATGTTTTAATTAAAAATCATTTTTTGTGTTATTTTACCAAATGTATGTAACATTTATCACACAATCTCAGCTGTTCTAGTTGTACCTTTATCCTGTAAATTATTTAAAATATAGTTATCATGCTAATTCTTAATATACTTTATTCGATGATTACGAACAAGTGTTCAAGATGTCATCAAGGCGATGTATTCGTTTCGGAAAATCCTTATAATTTGTCAAAAATGTTTGACACGCACAAAACGTGCAGTCATTGTGGATTAAAATATGAAAAGGAACCAAGTTTTTTTTACGGAGCAATGTATGTATCGTATGCAATTTCTTCGGGTTGGTTTATTATATTTTATGCATTAGATAGTACAGTATTGCATTGGGAAACTTTAAATTTTGCATTGTTTATTACCGGTTTTATTATTGCGGTGTCGCCCCTCACCCTAAGATGGTCGAGATTAATTTGGCTAAACTTTTTTTACTAATTCAGAAAAGAATATAAAGATCAAACTATAAATAAATTATCTCATTAAAACATACAGATTATGATCAATACACTCAAAAATATATTCGGATTAGGTCCAAAAGTTGATTACAAAGAACTGATAAAAAATGGCGCTCAAATTATTGACGTTAGAACATCCGGAGAATATGCATCAGGGCACATTAAAGGAAGTGTTAACATTCCATTAAATAATATTTCTGCCAACGTAAAAAAAATTAAAAAAGATACTCCGTTAATTACCTGCTGCGCAAGCGGTATGCGAAGCGCCTCTGCAAGATCTACCTTAAGAGCAATTGGTTACAAGGAGGTATATAACGGAGGTGGGTGGATGAGTTTAAATCTGAAAATTAAGTAATAAAAAGTAAACTCTAAAAAAAACATGAAAGAAAGATTATTAAAGAACTGGACCACTTGGAGAATAATCCGTTTCGTATTATCCATTGTTTTCATAACAATGGGTGCTATTAAATTAGATTATATAATTATAGCAGCAGGCGTGTTTTTATTAATACAAGCTTTAGTAAATACCTGCGCAACATGTGCTGCCGGAAATTATGAAATCCCTCAAAAAAACGAATATGGAAAGTTTTAATAAAATTATAAATACCGACAAGCCGGTTTTGGTTGACTTTTTTGCAGAGTGGTGCGGCCCTTGCAAAACAATGGCGCCTATTCTTAAAGATGTAAAAACGCAATTAGGCGATGAAGCCACAATTATTAAAGTAGATGTAGATAAAAATCCAGATGCATCGGCTGCATATCAGATAAGAAGTGTTCCTACTTTAATACTGTTTAAGAAAGGGAAACCAGTTTGGCAGCAATCAGGCGTTGTGCCAACTTCAGAATTGGTAAAGCTATTCAAACAGTTTCAATAAATAAGATAGATATATTTTTATTAAAAAAAACAAACACACTGAGCTGTATATTTATAGTTAAAGCACTTATCAAGAGGCTACAATCGACTTCTCATAAGCAAAACACATTTTGCTGTGCTTACAATTCCAAACAAAATTTTAAAAGGTAAAGTAGGATGTTCATACATTAAACTTCAAATTTCTTTTTATGTTTAATTAAAGCTAGTCCCCAAGGATTAACTTTCCAACAAAACGTTGATCATTTATATTTAAATCATAAAAGTAAATACCTGATGGTGTGTCTTCTTTAAACAACTTATAGCCATTATCGCTTACAACATAACGAATAATAACCTCGTTTCCGGATAAGTTAGTAAATCTTAAATGACCGTTTTCAAAATCTAACTTCTTATTATTATAAATAGTTAAAAGCGCTGTTGAGTTAAAAGGTGTAGGATAAACCTTAACACTATGAGCAAAAAAATCTTCATTGATAAAACCAACAGGTGTAAGAGGAGGTGAATGCTGTGCGTAAATATCATCATCTATTCCATTTCGTTTATCTTCCCAAGCATAAATACAACCACCTGCGCCATCGTAAATGCTTCCCACTTGTGCTTGTGAATTTGTTGCATTCCCAATTGAAATTCCGTTTAATGCCCATTGAACAGTCCCGTTGGTATTTACCTTTTGAGAACGTACATCCCATTGGCTAACAGCAATAGAATCTTGCCAAGCTACAATCGCGCCGCCAGCACCATCACCTACAATATTTGCATTTTTCTGATCAAATGTTGAGCTTGTTAAAGCTATACCATTTAAGATCCACGCTGGATTACCCGATAAATCTATTTTTTGAACATATATATCGCTATTGTTTGCAATGAATGAGCGATGATCTGCCCAAGAAATTATAACACCATTGGTAACCCCTTCGGTAGCCATATCCAATTCCTCTTGGTTATCAGGAGCAACAGCAACCGGCATACCGTTAGTAGCCCATAAAGCTGCGCCACTGGCATTTAATCGCTGTGCATATATATCAAAATCCAAAGCATTGCGCTTATCCTGCCAAGCAACAATTATACCATTGGCCCCATCCGATCGCATTTTAGGGTAGGATTGTGAATTAAGGGCATTACACACCACTATTCCATTTACAGTCCATAATGGATTCCCGGAGCCATTTATGCGTTGGGCATAAATATCCGGCTCCACACCCATTCTTCTATCTTGCCATACAATAAAAGCTCCACCTGCATTATCAGATTGAATTCTTGGTCGAATTTGTTTTAGAGGAGCAGTACAAATTGGGACTCCAGCACTTGCCCACAAAAGCGTTCCTGTATTACTTATGCGCTGAGCATAAATATCTGTAGACCCAAGCAACGAATCTTGCCAAACTACAATAGCCCCGCCTGCACCATCGCTAACTAATTTTGTCCCCTTTTGCGATAGAGGTTTACTGCATACCGGTACGCCATTTGCAGCCCATTGCACTATGCCATTCGAGTCAATTTTTTGAGCATAAATATCAGCTTCTCCATTTCTGTAATCATCCCAAGTGATAATAATCCCACCGTTTCCATCTTCAATAGAGGATATTGAATTTTGCTCGTTATTATTAGTACACACCTGCACACCGTTAGCTGACCATTTTACAAAGCCAACCGAGTTTATGCGTTGGGCATAAATATCATCAGATGTGCCATTACGCTTGTCTTCCCAAACAATAAATGCGCCTTTTTTGGTATCGGAAGACATTGAAACATTTTTTTGTGTATTTGCTGCAACTGCAATAGGCGTATTAATCATTGTGTTGCTATTCCATTGCGAATGACTGAAACAAAACAACATTACATTAAACAACGTAAAAACTAAGCGTCTTGACTTTACCATAGATTTATTTGAGTGCGAAAAAATTAGTAATAAAACTATCCTATCTAACTAAGGTTATTGAGCCGGTTTTTTCATTTACTTTCCCATCTACACCTTTGTATGTTATTTTATAATTGTAAACACCCAAATCGCAAGAAACACCTTTATAATTGCCATCCCAGCTTTGCTCAATGTAATTGGACGTAAACAATAACTTACCCCAACGGTCAAATATTTCTGTTTTAACTTCAAGCAATGAATTTCCGTAAATTTTAAATACGTCATTCAAACCATCTGCATTCGGTGTAAAACTATTAGGAATGAAAATACCATTATTAGTTGTTATGACTATACAAACCTGATCAGTTGCCCTACAACCAAACTCACTAATTGCTTCGGCCATGTAACAACCATCTCTGTTTGGTTGGATTTGTGTTTGAGGACAATCCTTGCAAACTATAAAATCTCCAGCAATCCATGAAATTGTTCCGGTACCTTTGGCAGTAATAAAAATTTGTTCATCAATATTGTATGTTGTATCTCTACCTGCATAAACTAGTGGCAAACTGTTTACAATTAAAGCTGTAGTTGCCGTAGCGCTGCAATAGCCCTCTTTTGTGACATTAATCGTGTAGATTACACTGCTCGATGCAGTTGAAACCACTGACGCGAGGGTTGTTGTATTTAGGCCATAAGGCGGATCCCAAGTGTAATTTAATCCACCGTAAGCAGTTATTGTCGCTTTTTCGCCTCTACAAATAGCCACACTTGGTATTACACTTGCAACAATTTGAGGTAAAACAACTACACTGATACTCGCTTGCTCAGGGCAGCTTAAAGTACCTTGATTATTTGCGCCAATAACTGTATAGGCTGTTGTTACTAGCGGGCTAACTATTATTTGATTTTGAATCGTACTTAAAATTGAACTATTCGGAACCCATGTGTAGGTCTGCGCTCCATTTGCCACAATTTGTGAAGTAAAAGTTGTTCCCTGACATAAGGTTGGATTACTAACTGCAATTTGAAGTGTAGGAGAAGGTAGCACATTAACCGTTATTTGTTTAATACTTGTACAAGCATGGGGGCCAACAGTATAGACTGTTGTAACCATTGGGGATGCAATCGGATTTGAACAGGTTGTACAACTTAAACCAACTGTTGGTGTCCATAAGTATTCAAACCCATTTAAAACAGATAGTTCTGCGCCTTTTCCTGTGCATATTGTTACCTCATCCGGCACAGTAGTTAAGATTTGATTGATAGCGAAATGCGCTGTGAGTGTTTCATTAGCAGCTATGTTCAAAGATATTGTGGCTGCAGCTGCGTTAGGCGTAATTGTTGAACCTGAACTTGTTGTCCAATGAGTAAAACAATAATTAGGGTTAGGAATTGCAGTTACAACGTTTGGCATATTACCCGGGTAATTACCAGTCCAAGGGAATGTCGTTAAGGTTAAAGAATTAAAGGCTACAATTCCTCCATTGGCTGGAGTAGTTTTAACTGTGATTTTAAATGGACCTGTTGTTTGGTAGCAATTATCAAATCCGTTTAAAACACTATCGCAACGTTGCAAAATAAAATTACGAAGTTGCTGAACATGAAGTTGCCATTGCGCCATGGTACCTCCCCATCTGGCGATTTGCCCCGACATTTCAGGTTGAATTTTGTTTTTCATACTATCAAGTATAGCTACCATGCGCGTGCAACTTAACCCTGAGTTTAATAAGTCAAAATAACGCATTACGTAATATTGCTTAAACGTGGGGTTGGTTAATAATTTATTTAAAATCGGAATATGCCCTTGTCCTCCGGGGTTATTGAGTGTTTGTGGATCACATGGATTCGCGTTAGGATTCGTGTTAGGCACACCGGTATAATTAATGTAATGATCAAAGGTTGCATCACAATCCCATAAAGAATAACGCCATTTTTTCTTGGTAGCGCTATAATTTAATCCTCTCCACCACGATGTATTCCAGTTAAGCCAATCGCTTGATAAAACATAGGAATTTAGTATTACATAATCTGCTAAACTTTTTGTGTCATAAACAGATTCAACGTAGGCATAATTTGCAGGCACTAACATACTGTTAGCTGCCACATAGTTTTTAAAATTGTTCCAATCTGTGATCCCCTGAGGCCCGCCATAAGCTGCCCAAGTACCTCCCCAAGTTTGAAGGTATTGTACAGAGTCGTTTTTAGTATTGTAGTATTCCTCCAAAAAATCTACATCATCTACTTTTTCTCTAAAATCATAAACACCCCAATAACGGCCATTTACGTAAAGAACGCCCGGCGCCCACGTACGTTCATCTAAATGTAATTTTGCTTTTTGCGAAACTGTATGAACGTATTGATCGCGAAGATGCGCGCCACCTAATGTAGTTGCGTTTGTGTTACCTGAAAACGGATAGTTATCGTTTGCAGCAGCTTTAATTATCAAACGTTGAAATTTATTTCTGTTTTTTGAATTAAAAATTTTATATTTCAATGCATCATTATAGCCATACTCGTCCCTCGCAATATAGTCTATTCCTCTTTGTGCATATAGCCATGAGTCGTTTCCGTGTTTGTTGGTTTGCCCATAACCCTCGGTTTTTAGAACACCGGCTTCATCAAAATACTCAATACCTGTACGTGGCACAATTTGAGTACCACCCATTAAGTTTTGAATGTTGTCAGCGAAAATAGAAATAACATTTACAGTGTGAGGTGAATTGATAAAGTATGTATTACTTTCTATGAAACTAGGAAGCACTGAAGGGTTTGAGCTAAACGCTCTTGCTCTAACAACACTTGTTGTTGGTATTGCAAGCGGCGCAGCATAAAGAGCTGAAGCTATTGTTGGCTCACTGCCATTTACACTGTATCTAACCGTAACTCCCGGTCCGCTACTGGCAATACCAATGTTTTGAGCAGCGTTGTAAAAACCGGCAGGAACGCTTAACGTTGGTGTGGGAGCATAGCCTAAATAAGGTGTTGCAGTATTGTTGGAAGCATTAGGTGTTGGTGCAATAAACAAACTCCAAGTAGATGCACCATTTGTTGTTCTTCCTCTTGAGTGTCCAAGCTGAGTTCTGAACATGGTTGTAGAATCAATGATGGTTAAGGCCGGTGAAGAAAAAATAATTCTATCGTTGTTGCATTGTTTTAAATTAAAACTTGTGTGCAAGTTTGGTCCTGTAGTAATGTTTCTACCAGAAGCCCAGATTCTTAGGAAACTATTGCCATTAATGTTTACGTTACCAAACGTCCATTTACCAAGGTTTGAAATTTTATCACTTAACTTGTAACCTGTAAGGTTTACGGGCGTTGCAGAAGTGTTATATAACTCAATAAAATCTTCGGTATTACCAAAATTATCTGTAAAGCTTGTTAAGTTTGAAGCTGAATATTCATTTATAACAACTTGCGAAGTCACTAAATTCACCGCAGAGAAAAATAATGCAGTGATAAGTAATTTCTTCGAAAAATTTAATTTGACTGAAATCGTATTTAATAGACTCATTTTGTACCTTTATTAATTCTTTAAATTTAGTGATTTAATAACGAAAAATTTACACTAAAATCTAAATTTACACGAGCGGCTATTAGTTATTACTAATAGGACCTTGGTCTTAGTCAAATTATCGCGAATTAAATCAGAAATATCAGTCATTTTTGAGGTTTTTAAGTCAATTTTTTCGCTTTTTTTGTTAAAAACGCATAAAATCGAGTGTTTTAGCATTCGTCGAAATGGCCAAAATAAGTTCAAAATAAATCCTGAAACTGAAGGTTTAAACGAGAAAATTCGGTTTAAAAATGACTGAAAAAATGACCCTTTAAAAAAGTAAAAACTGCTTATTTACTTTTAAGCTGTCTCAATAATGAATTCGCTATGCTTTTACCGTAACCGATAGTCGGTTTTGAAGCTTCTTCTCGTTTAAATAATACCAAGGACGTTTTTAATTGTTCTTCAATTATTTTAGCCCTTTGATTGCGCTTAAAATAAAAATTATAAAATGCATAAAGCAAATTAGCTCTTGCATTCTCTTTATTTTTCAAATAAATCTCATTTATTTCTCTCTCTAAGCCGGCTTCTTCGTCAACATCGCCGTTCATTGATTTTAAAGCAATACAATTTCCAAACTTCCATAAAATTTTAGATTCGACACCAAAATGATTTGCCGAATCTAATTTTAAATAGACAGGCTTTACATCTGATAAAAACATTTTGGCAGCAAATCTGTCGGTTGGAAGCGTTAAATAGGATAATTTTACGTTTGCAAGCAAGTAATAAAACATAACCAGGGTGTCTTGTGGCGACCCTATCAATAATCTCATATATGTCTCTTGGCAAGGCTTGAGTTTTTCGATTGATTCACATGTATCTACAGTAGTTTTGCATGCCTGAAACGCAAGCTCTGTAAAAGATTGTGCGTTTGCAAAATGAATTGTAATACAAATAACTACTACACTTATTAATGTTTTCATTTGACTCACTTAATTTAGAATTTAACAAGCTTACAAGTTAAAATTAAAAGAACTACTTGTAAAAATTAATATATTTAACACAAATTTAATACTTAAATAACACCTTATTGATTTTATAACAAAAAGATTAATTAAAGCTTTTCATACTCTTATGCCTGTAAATCAAAAACATATTTCTAAAATTGTCCAAATTCTACTCTTTTTGTTAATCCTAAGCGCATGTAAAAAACAACCCGGCGAAGGTGGCTTTGCAACAATTAAAGGCAGATTGTTTGTTAAAAATTATGATCCAACCTATACGGTTTTACTATCTCAATACTACCTGCCCGGAGAATCTGTTTACATAATCTATGGAGATAACAACGAAGTAGGCGATAATGTGCGAACCACCAACGATGGCACATTTACATTTAATTATTTGCGTAAAGGCAAATATAAAATTTACGCAATTGGAGAGGATAGTACCAAACCCTCTTTAAGTATTCCTAAAGAAACACTTGTAGAAATAGAAATTAAAGAGAAAAAAGAAGTTGTTAATGTAGGTGACTTAGTAATTATTGACTAGACTTGAAAAAACACTTCATAATTGCATTTGTATTTCTGCTTTCTACTACCAACTGCTTTTCGCAGGTAGAAAACGATGCAGGCTTGTGGACCACTTTTACAATTCAAAAAAAAATAACTAAAAAAATTTCTGTTGTTGTTGATCAAGAATTTAGGTTAAGAGAAAATTTTCAAAGAATTAATTTGTTTTACACAAATTTAGGCGTTGACTATAAACTTAATAAATACTTCAAGCTAAGTCCGTCTTACCGGGCAATTCAAAAAATAAGGCTCGATAATACAGTGAGTCATAGACACCGATTAAGCATGGATGCCACAATAAAAAAGAAGTTTAATAAAATAACTTTAGCTGAACGTGTAAGATACCAAATTGAAGTTCAGGATTATTTAACCAGCAGTAAAGGGCGTTTACCAGAGCAATTTTTACGATTTAAAACAGATGTTAAGTATGATTTTGTTTCTAAAATAACACCATTTATATCATGTGAATTACGTTATCAAATTCGATCGTGGAGAGGTAATGATATGTTTTACAATAATAGCTTTCATCGTATCAGAAATATAGTTGGTGCAGATTATGAATTTAACAATAAGAATAGTCTCACACTTTATTATTTAATTCAAAACGAATTTAATATTAATAACCTGGAGAATATTTACATTATAGGAATAGCCTATACGTTGAGTTTGTAAATAGAATCAACATATATTAAGCATTTTTAATAAACTCTGCTATTCCACGAAAACGTTCCTTATTGCTAATTCATCATTTTTCAGCAAACAATTAAAAGGGGTCAATTTTTTACACAGTCTATAGTTTGCACCAAAATATCTCGGTGTCTTCTGTTCTTCGTTTATCAAGCTAACTAAGAACAAGGCTCAAGAACTAATTCTCATCGTAATAGTACACTTTTATTTGTGCACTATCCTTTAAAAAGTCTATTTTGCTGATGCTGATGCGGTGAATGTTTAAGCCGGTTCTTTCTCTTAAATCAAGTACAATTCATTTGTTGCATTTGCTTTAATAAGTTCAATTTTTTCGTAAATAATCAG
>JBEIEI010000076.1:0-12565 GCA_040382975.1 Flavobacteriales bacterium | reverse complement strand
GGATCTTGCTCTACGCCACCATAAATGCCCGCCACTTCAATGTTGGTATATTTAGCAATCTTTTCAAATACTTCACTAATTTGAATGGCTAATTCGTGAGTTGGTACCATTACCACACATTTGATGCCATCGGGTCCGGTTAGTTTTTTACGTGTAAATAATAGATTAATAACAGGAATTGCAAAAGCAGCAGTTTTACCTGTACCTGTTTGCGCTATGGCCATAACATCTTCTAACTTTAAAATAGAAGGAATGGCTTTGAACTGAATATCGGTTGGTCGGCGATAACCAAGTTCTTCGAGACTTTGTTTTATTTCGGGGGCAATATGGTATTCTGAGAATTTCATTTAAAAGTGGTTTGTTTTAACCATTGTAAAGGTAGTAAAATATACAGTGATTAAGGAATAGCTATTATTAAATAGATAAACGTTTGAACTGTAATGTACCTATAAGTACTATTAATGATTTTACAATTATTTATATACTTTTCACACTCGTTAACAAAGATTATTAAAACCATATTCTTAGTTTTAATAGAAATACAAATTATGATTAAAAGATTTTCTATTCCCTCATTTGGTTCGATATTGTTGATTTTTGTTTTAAACAGTTGTCAAAATTCATCAACCGCACAATTAAAAACACAAGCAAAATATCCTGAACCCGTTACTTCAGTAAAGGAAGAGCCTCACCAATATGGCGGTTGGTACTGTCCGGATAATTTTGGTTTTGTTCCTGTAGATATTCAAGAGCTTTCTAAAGTTCCGGTGGTTAATGGCAGATTCCCAACCAAACAGGAACTTCAAAGTAACATGTCTCTAATTGATGTTGATACAAGTAAGTATTCTGATGCAAGGGTATTAAAAATGGATCTTCCAAGGGTGGCCCGCATTAATAATCCGAGTTTAGGAATGACAGAATTGATAATCGTTATTCAAGCAATAGTTGTCCAAAAGGACACTATAGTTGGTTATCGTTTTGCAAACGGTGGGAATGGTTCAGCAAGGATAAATAAGGTAACGTTTGTTTCGAAAGATGAATTAGCTGCCATGGGTTCACAACCATTCTACTATTCAAAGTCTATTCTTAATGCGTCAACAAAAGACATATGGAACGCCATGCGAAAGACAGAATACTTCAAACAACTTGGAAAAAAATTCGGCAAGCAAAAGTTTTTTGCCTCTGAGTGGAATCCAAAATCTGAGGCACGTTTATCTCTTGACACAATTGGAGAGAAAGCTGCAGGGTACGCTGGGATGGTATTTGGTAACTATTATATGCAAATAGACTACAATCGAAATGGTTTTCATTATTCAGAAAAGATGCTGATGATGGAAAACCCCAAAGACAAGACCACGGAATTTTTCTATGCAGGCGGTCCTTATCCTAAGGACTTTGAAAAACAGAAGTTGGATTTAGATAATTGGGTTAATTCAGTAAAGAAGACTAGTGAATCTAAGTAATCAATATTACCAGCTGGTATCATGAGACACATAAGCTTCTTCTCGACTCCCAGCCCGACTGAAGGGTCGTTCTGGCGGGCGCTCGAAGTGACATTGAAAATAAAACAAACCATTTCTCCCTTTAAAAAATGGGAGTTAGAGGGATTTAATAAAATATTTTATTTTAAAGACACGAAAAGTCCTTTTCTATTTCACTTCCCCCATTAGTTTTTTAACCAATGGAGAAATTAAAATTAAGATCACACCTGCTACTAAAGCATAGATTGCCAGTTGTTTATACCCATCTGCATAAATCATTAGTTTCTCTAAATTGGTAGAATTCTCAGACGCACCTGCAATATTAGCACCAAGTAATCCGGCAAAGTACTGACCGTAAGCACTAGCTAAAAACCACATACCCATCATAACGGCTTGCGTTTTTTGCGGTGATAGTTTTGTCATAACCGACATACCAATTGGTGATAAACACAATTCGCCAAACGTAATAATGAACCAACCAAATGTGAAAACGTTTAAAGAGGTTTTGCCGGTAGCATCTGCAAAAAATTTAGTGTAATAAAAAATATAAAAACCGGCAGCTAAAAATAAAAAGGCTAATCCGAATTTTACAATGGTGTTAGGTTCTATTTTTTTCTTGTTCATCCAGATCCAAACAATACCTACCAACGCAGCAAAAGCAATTACAAATAAGGAGTTGGCCGAATTGTTAACGCCGTTAGGATCTAGGTGTAAACCTGCTACCGAATCATTTAAATTATTGGCAGCAAACAAACTTAACGATCCTCCACTCTGTTCGAAGAAGGCCCAAAAGAAAATTGAGAATAAAATAAAAACCAACGCGGCAATTAATTTTTTATTCTCTGCCAAAGAAAACGAGCGCATTTCGTAAAAGAGGTATAATAACGAACAAGGGCCAATAATGAACATAAACACATCGGTGTATTGCGAATTAGAAACCATTAAAATAATAAATGGAATCAAAGCCAATGAACCAAAATAAGTAGCAAATTCTAAGATCTTACGTTTTTTAGGTTCAAGTGTTAAAAGTGGCGAAATACCAATTGGACCTAAACTTTTTTGTGTCCACACAAAGGTTACTAAACTTACCACCATAAAAACGGCAGCCAAACCAAAAGCAACATTCCACACCAAATTAGCGGGAATAAAACTTTGAAAAAGAGCACCCTTACCAATAGCTATGCAAAGATAACCACCCATTAAGGCACCAAGATTTACACCGGCATAGAATAAGGAGAAGCCCGCATCCGTTCTGCTATCGCCCGGTTTGTATAAATTACCAACAATGGTAGAAATTGTAGGCTTAAAAAAACCGGTTCCAATAATATTAAAACCAATTCCTATAAAGAAAAATTGTTTAGGATCAATGGCAAGAATTACACTTCCGAGGATCATTAACAAGCCGCCCCAAAAAAGTGATTTACGAAAACCTAATATCTTATCGGCAAAAATGCCTCCAATAAAAGTAAAGGCGTAAACAAAAGCCTGAGTGGCGCCATATTGTAAATTAGAATCAATTTCATTTAGCAGGAGTTGATCAACCATAAAGAATACGAGCATTCCTCGCATTCCGTAGAAACTAAAACGTTCCCACATTTCGCTAAAAAACAAATACCACAATTGTTTTGGATATTTACCTTTAAAATTCTGTATTTGTTCTATAGTTAGATCTCTTTCCATTTTATTAAAATAAAAAAACCTACAAGAAAATCTTGTAGGTTTTGAAGATATGAAAATATTTCAAGAATTAAACTCTATCAATGTCAACAGGAACGTCTTCGTGTTTTTCTTTGATCATTTTTTCTAACCAAGCGCTTAACAAAAATAAAATTCCTGCAGCAACAGCGGTCATTACAATAAACAACATAAAAAACTCATAAAGATTAGTAATTTGAATTCCGAAAATTGAAGGATAAACAACAGGCTCTGTGCTTGCAGGATCAACAGTTGGCGGAATTAAAGCACTTAATGTTCCTGCAAATTTATTGGCGGCTGCGTTTGCTAAAAACCAAGTTCCCATCATTAAAGAAGATAAACGTAAAGGTGCCAATTTAGAAACCATTGATAAACCAATTGGAGATAAGCATAATTCACCCATAGAGTGAATGATGTATAAAGCCACTAACCACCACATACTTACCTTATCACTAACACCTAATCCATTTACAGCAATTGCTATGATCAAGTAACCTAAGGCAACTAAACCTAAACCCAGAGCCATTTTTTTTGGAGACGACGGTTCTAATTTTCTTAAATATAAAAAGCCCCAGATCATAGAAAAAACAGGGGCTAACAAGATAACAGCAAGAGGGTTTACAGATTGAAAATAAGAAGCTGGCATTTCCCAACCAAAAAGAGAACGGTTAGTTTGTCTATCTGCAAATAAGGTTAAAGATGCTCCAGCTTGTTCAAACGCTCCCCAAAAGAAAATAACGAAGAATGCTAAAATGAAAACAACAATAATTCTTTTGCGCTCAATACCAGTTAAACTTTTATCACTTAATATAATTATAGGCATAACAACCATGGCACCGTAAATAAAATAACTGATAACATCCATATCATTACCAACAATTTGCTTAAAGTTTAGCATAAAAAAGATAATTCCAATAGAACCAATTATGATCAAGATGTTTTTTAGATCTAATTTTTTAACTGGTAAACCAATTTCTTTTCCTTCTTCAGAGATTAAATATTTTTTTTGATAAACGATAAAACAAATCAAACTTATTACCATTCCAATACAAGCCATTAAAAAGCCCCATTTAAAATCCATTGAACCGCAAACTAAAGGCGAGAAAAATGCACCTAAATTAATACCCATATAAAAGATTGTGAAAGCACTATCAATTCTTCTGTCGCCTGCAGGATACAATTGCCCCACCATTGTAGAAATATTTGGCTTAAAAAAACCGTTTCCGATAATAATTGCAGTTAAACCAGCCCACATTACAACTACTCCGCCGTTTGCGCCTAAGTTAGCACTCATGAACATTAAAAACTGACCCAAGGCCATTAATACCCCGCCTATAATAATGCTATGACGGTTTCCTAAAAATTTATCGCATAAGTAACCGCCTAATAATGGTGTTAAATAAACTAGTCCGGTATAACTTCCATAAATTTGAGAAGCATCACCGTCTTTCATCATTAATACTTTAGTCATAAAAAGAATAAAGATTGCTCTCATCCCATAATAACTAAATCTTTCCCACATTTCTGTAAAAAATAAGAAATATAACCCCTTTGGGTGTCCTTTTGGTTGTGTAGTTTTTTCCATATTTAATAGTTAGTTCGGTGCTAAAAATAGAACAATAATTTTAATTTAACAACCGGTTTAGACAAATAAAAAAGCCGTGCCTTTTTAATGGGACACGACTTTTTTAAATATAGATTAAAAAGCTTACGCTGGTTTAGTTCTTGTTTGAAGTTTTTCGCGGATACGAGCAGCTTTACCGGTAAGTTCGCGTAAGTAGAATAATTTAGCACGACGAACGATACCAATTTTATTTACTTCAATTTTATCGATAAAAGGAGAAGTTAAAGGGAAGATACGCTCAACACCAACACCATTACTCATTTTACGAACTGTAAAAGAAGCAGTAGCTTTTTCGTTTTTGCGTTGAATAACAACACCGTTAAATAACTGGATACGTTCTTTTTCACCCTCTTTAATTTTGTAAGATACAGTAATTGTATCACCTGCTTTGAAGTTAGGATGTTTAACTTCGTTAGTTACTTGTTTTTTTACGTAATCTAATAAAATGCTCATTTTGCAAAGTATTTAAGTTAATATTTCCAGCATACTTTACTTAGTGTAAACAGCGGCTCTGAAATAGGGACGCAAATATATAAATAAATTGTTTAAAAACAGCAAATAACGCTGCATTTTTTTAATTTTACGGGAAATTCGGTTTTTTTACCGATTTACTCTAGTGTCGCGAGGTTAAACTCGCGATGGCGATTAAGCAATGTGCTCATCGCCATTTGTCCCATCCCGATAGCTATCGGGAGGTAACAAGTACGCTTGAGGTGAGGATTTTTTCTTAATTTAATCCCATTTTTTTATACAATGGCTTCGGTTTACATTTTATTCTCTGATAAACATAATAAATTCTATACAGGAAGTTGTTTAGACTTGGAAGCGCGATTAATTGATCATAAAAATAAGACTTTCCTGAATTCGTTTACAGCAAATGCCGATGATTGGGAATTGTATTTTTCAATAAATGAACTACATCATTCAGACGCCAGAAAAATAGAAACACATATGAAATCGAAAAAATACATTGAAAATTTAAAGAAGTATCCTGAAATGGTTGAAAGGTTAATACAAAAGTTTTCTATAGAACCCTAATAATAATCGATTAATTTTTCTGTAAAAAATTGCATCTTTGCATCAGCTTAAGCGCTAATTTTCGATTGTTTTCGAGAAGTATAACATGCCCAGGTGTTGGTCCCGGTAGTTATCGGGAGGTAACAAGTAAGCAAAATCAATGCCCAGGTGTTGGAATGGTATACAAGTACGCTTGAGGTGCGTATGCCGCAAGGTGTGGGAGTTCGAGTCTCCTCCTGGGTACGGTTTAGCCCCGCTTTGGCGGGGCTTTTTTTATGTCCAATAATTGGCATTAGTTCTAATAGTTATTGGTAAAAGTATCTTCCCGGATCTTATATTTTTACGGAGTTACTCTATTTGCTTATATTTAGAAAGAAAACAATTAACCTCATTTTTAAAACGTGTCCTTCCTACCCGATAAAAACACCTTAAAGCTTTTGCGGATTCCGTTCTCGTTTTTCTTAATGCCAATATTCATTTTAGCGTTAAGTCAGGCAATTGATTTCAAAATATTCTATGCCATCACTACATTTTTAATAATTCATTTATTAGTTTACCCCGCAAGTAATGGCTACAACAGTTATATTGATAGAGATGAATCTCCAATTGGAGGATTAGAGAAGCCGCCAATACCAACTAAAGCATTGTTTCATTTAACTTTATTAATGGATCTATTAGCGGTAAGTTTTTCATTTTTTCTTATTAATAAGTTGTTTTCTCTTTGCGTTTTAGCTTATATACTGGCATCAAGAGCTTATAGTTCAAAACAAATTCGTCTTAAAAAATATCCTATTGTTGGTTTTTTAATTGTTGTTGTATTTCAGGGAGCTTTTACATTCTTAATGTGTTCGATCGGAATAACAAATTCTAAATTAACATTCAATTCTGCCAACATTTATATAATGATCGCTTGTTCTATGCAAATTGCAGGTGCATATCCATTAACCCAAATATATCAGCATAAAGAAGATTATGCTGATGGTGTAATTACGTTAAGTTATAAACTTGGCTATACAGGAACTTTTATTTTTACTGCTTTAATGTTTGGCATTTGCAATTTATTCTATTTCCTATACTTTAAAGAAATTGAAAAAGTAAATCAGTTTTATACCCTTCAAGCATTTTTCATCCCTATTCTCACCTTTTTCTTTTATTGGTTTATTAAGGTTATAAAAAATAACTCCGCTGCTAACTTTAAAAATACAATGCTTATGAATACCATTGCAACAATATGCATGAATAGTTGTTTTATCCTCTTATACATTCTAAATCATTAAATTTTGAGTTACATAACAGCAATAGAAACATCAGTGCCCGAATATTGCCATACACAAGATGCTATTACTTCTTTTTATGAGAATTCAACAAGTGATTTATCTATAAAAAGAAAGATCAGGATTATTGCAAGTAAGGCAGAAATAGATACTCGTTATTCTGTATTATCAGATTTTAGCAATATTCCCGACAATTATACTTTCTTTTCAAAAAATAGTTCCTTAGAACCAGAACCGACCTTAACACAACGAATGGCTTGTTTTAAAACTGAAGCGCTCAAATTATCGTTAAAGGCTATAAATAAGATTAAAAATATTGATGTTGTTAAAAATTCAATAACACACATTATAACTGTTACTTGCACTGGACTATTTACACCCGGCTTAGAAGTTGAAATTATAAAAGAGCTGGATCTAAAACCAACTACACAGCGAAGCAGCATAAATTTTATGGGATGTAATGCAGCAATTTTGGCCTTAAAAAGTGCAGATTCTATTTGTAATAGCATTCCTAAATCTAAAGTCTTAATTGTTTGCTTAGAGCTCTGCTCAATTCATTTTCAAAAAAATTATACCGATGATTATATTCTTTCAAGTGCTTTATTTGGGGATGGTTGTGCTGCAGTATTAGTTGAATCTAATAGATCCGAGCTGCCCTATTATGAAGGTTTAAAAATTAAATCGTTTAATTCCTTATTAATTCATAAAGGCTCGCAAGAAATGGCTTGGCAAATTACAGAAAAAGGATTTATTATGAATCTTAGCTCCTACGTTTCTGAATTAATCAATGGAAGTTTAAAAGAATTCTTACAATCTATTTCACTCGATAAAAGATCAATTGATCATTGGGCAATTCATCCGGGTGGTAAAAAAATATTAGATGATTTTTCTGAGACTTTAGGACTTGATAAAAAGGTTCTGCAACATTCGTATGATGTTTTGAGAAAATATGGAAATATGTCATCAGCCACTGTATTATTTGTTTTGAAGCAGGTTATTGAGAGTAATAATAACAGTAAGAAAGATGAAACAATTTTTTCTGCCGCATTTGGTCCGGGTTTGAGCATTGAAACGATGCAATTGCAATATGTTTAAAGAAAGAAGTTATAAAAAGGAGTTGTTAGATGGAGAAAATATTCCTAACGAGGACTTATTTCAAAATCTTAGAGAGTTAGATCGGATAAATGACCTGTTGGGAGGTTATAGAATAACTTTTCATGCTTTAAAAAAAGTATTAAAACTTAATAAACAATACGCCATTGTTGATATTGGAAGCGGTGGTGGCGATACTCTAAAACGAATTTTTAATTGGAACGAAACAAAAAAATTCAATATTAACTTATGTGGAATTGATTTAAAACAAACTTGTATTGATTATGCCCTAAGAGTTAATACTAACTCAGAAATAAAATTTATTTGTGATGACTATAAAAATATTTATAAACATCTCACAAAAGTTGATATCATCCATGCTTGTTTATTTTGCCATCATTTAACAGATAAGGAGATAATTGAATTAATTCAGTTTGCACAAACTAATAAATCAACCTTAATAATTAATGATTTAGAGCGCAATGCCTTTGCGCATTATGCTATTAAATTATTAACTCGTTTGTTTTCAAAATCTTATTTGGTAAAAAACGATGCTCCCTTATCTGTATTAAGAGGTTTTAAGACGCATGAATGGAAAAAACTTATTCAAGAAGCAGGAGCAAAAAATTACACTGTAAATTATAAATGGGCTTTTAGACACGAAGTGATAATTTATGCAAATTGACAAACATAAATTATACGATTGCGTAATTATTGGCGGAGGTTTGGCCGGGCTATCGCTATCCATCCAACTAGCAAAAAATGGGCATTCCGTTGTTCTAATCGAAAAAAATAAGTACCCTTTTCATAAGGTTTGCGGCGAGTATATTTCTATGGAAAGTTATACTTTTATACAATCATTAGGTGTTAATCTTGATGGAATGAATCTTCCTAAAATTAACCAACTAAATATAACCTCTCACAATGGTTACAAAATTTCATCAGTATTGGCAATGGGTGGCTTTGGAATAAGCAGATATACATTAGATAATGAATTAGCAGAAATAGCCAAAAAAGTAGGTATACTGGTAATAGAGAATTGCAATGCTACTGATGTAAAATTAAAAAATAACATTTATTCGGTTGAAACTAATAAAGGAAGTTTTAAATCAAAGTTAGTTTGTGGAAGTTATGGTAAAATTGAACCACCTTTTATTGAAGGTAATAGTGAAAAGAAAAAAGGAAAGTATATTGGAGTTAAGTATCATATTAAAACTAAAATTGCCGAAAATTTAATTGAACTTCACAATTTTAAAGATGGTTATTGTGGGATATCTAAGGTTGATAATGATACTGTGTGCTTGTGTTACCTTACAACAACCAAAAACTTAAACGAAAATGGTAATGATTTAAAAGAATTAGAGAGAAACGTTTTAATGATAAATCCGGACTTAAAAAGGTATTTTACAGAATCGAAATTTGTTTTTGAAAAACCGCTAGCTATCAGTCAAATTGGCTTTAGAAAGAAGGATACATATAAAAATGACATTTTATTGCTTGGTGATTCTGCCGGAGCAATTGCACCCTTGTGCGGTAATGGTATGAGTATAGCTATGAGGTCATCTAAAATCATTTCAGGCTACATTACACTCTATTTACAAAATAAATTAACCAAAAGTGAACTAATTAAGCAGTATGATAGTGAATGGAATAAGAATTTTTCGCTGAGAATAAAAACAGGATATTATTTACAAAAGCTCTTTGGAAAACGTTTTACAACTTTATTAGCTTTAAAATTTTTAAACAACTTTCCGTTTTTATTTCGTAAAGTAATATCACTAACGCACGGTAATAAATTTTAAAATAGAAATAACACCTAACGCTTAAAAGGATAAAAAACAAATTACCCATTAGATCGGTATTAGTTTTATACTTTTTAATAACTAAAAAATGAAAAAAAATATACTATTTTCACTTCTAATTTTTATAAGCTTAATAATCTTTACTCAAACTTTAAAAGGGCAAAATCAAGAATGGCAGGTTAACTCATCATCTATTAAATTCAAAATAAAAAATGCCGGATTTACAGTTGATGGGGCATTTAGTGGTTTAACAGTAAAAATTATTTTTGATGCCTCAAAAGGATTTGGCAATTCAATTGATGCCAGTATAGATGCTAAAACTATAAATACCGGAAATGGAAGTAGAGATGGGCATTTAAAAAAAACAGACTATTTTGATGTAGTAAGTTTTCCTACAATAAAAATGAAAGCCTCGTTATTTGGGAAAGAGGCAAATGGTGATTTTAGGGGTCACTTTAAATTAACATTGAAAGGCCAAACTAAAGATGTTCTTGTACCATTTTCTTTTATTGAAAATGAAGGAAAAGCGATTCTAAAAGGAACTTTTACTATTAATCGATTAGATTTTGGTGTAGGAGAGTCAAGTATGATATTGTCCAATAACGCGGTTGTTACAATAGAAGTGAATGCTTCAAAAAAATAAAAATGTAATAAAAACCTTAATAAAAAATAATTATTTATAATTTATCAATTCAACAATTACTTCATTTCTTCTGTTTGTTAATTCAAAAGGAGCGTTGTATCCCAAAAAAGTGAATTTACCGTTAGTAAGTAATTTCTCCTTTTCTAGTTCATTTATTAGAATTAATTTATATTTTTCAATTTTTTCATCGTCTGCCCATCCACTAAACTGAATAGCTGCCATAATTTTCTCTTCCTTTTTTTCAAAAACAATTTTACTGTTATTAGGAGTTGGTAGGTTTTCTAATTGATAGGATTCAGGAACCATAAACATCATTTTAGATGTATCACCTAACTCCATGGCTACCGGCGAGGTCATTGCTATTTTTTCATTTGATTCATTACCTCCAAAAATATACCCTGCTAATATTCTAAAACCTTCTCCTGAGTTTTCTTTGTATCCCTTTTTTTCGAGTATTACACTCGAAAATAAAGCCGGTTCATACCTCCTTATCTCAAATTTGTCGTAACTTTTAATTACCTCGTATTTGTGTTGCTCTGTACGAGAAGAGTATTTTGAAATATAAACCTGCGCCATTGTTACTACTGATACAACTAAAATAATAATTACAAATAAAATTTTCATAGATTTAAATAATTGATTGCTAAAACCTATTATTAAACCATCAACTTCAAATAAAGTTTAGCACTTAATATTACTTTCATAAGTTTAAGCTATATAATTGATAATTATCAAACAAAAGCAGGACCATATTTACTTCAAATCCTAGCTTTTACCCTTTTTTTTACTGAACTCAAATGTTTATTGTTCTAAATGTTAGGTTAATGCGAGTTGCTGTTTTAATTTTTGTTGGCGGGAGACTATGTAACCAATTCGATTGTGTGGCACCTTTCATTACTAATAAACTCCCGTGTTCTAAATTTATTGAAACTGTTTCCTTTGACTGCTTGTGTTTGAAAGAAAATTTACGTACTGCTCCAAAACTTAACGAGGCAATTGCACCATCTTTCTTTAATACTCTTTCAGCATCACTATGCCAACCCATACCCTCATTACCATTATGGTATAAATTAAGTAAACAAGAATTAAAAGTTTCTCCGGTTTTAGCTTCAAGGATTTTTTTTAACTCTAATAGTTCTTTTGTCCAAGGTAAAGCGTGTTTTACGGTATTAGAATATTTGTATTCAAAATCACTATCGCCATACCATGCCACTTTTCGTTTTGTAATTATAAGTTTTCCATAAATTATAGTTTGGTCATTTTTCCAATCGATTGTAGTTAATAAACTATCTAAATAACGATCAGCTTCGCACTTATTCATTAATTTTCCAAAGTAATTGACAATGCCATCTTTTGGCAATAAATTGTTAGAGCTGTTTATTGGCTTACTAAATAAATCCATTCTTATTAATCATTAAATAAAACTGTTTTTAATCCTAATTGTTTAAACACAGGTTAAATTCATTTTTCAATCCTAGGTATTTTTCAAAAGAAAACATTATTATGCACTATTAAAATACTTTTAATACATTAACTAAAGGTTTAATTTGCAAATTTTTTATAATTAAATACTATACATTTTATTATGCAATAAGTTTAATGATTTTTAGTATCCAACATCATAGAAGCTAAGAAAATATTTAACAGATATTTTCTTTTATTTTTAAACTTTTTATGACCGTTCATGTTTAATAAACAAATACAATGTTGTATTTGATAAACTTTAAAAAAATGAAAAAAATGTTTAAATCAGTACTATTAGCTACAGCTGTTGTTTTTGCTAGCTTTGCTAACGCACAAACTTCAGACGTTGTAGATGTTGCAATGAGTTCTAAAGACCACACAACCTTAGTAGCGGCAGTAAAGGCAGCAGACTTAGTAGCAACATTAAAAGGTAAAGGGCCTTTTACAGTTTTCGCCCCATCAAACAGCGCATT